>NZ_AP014624.1:2751871-3057635 GCF_000829375.1 Chryseobacterium sp. StRB126 | reverse complement strand
TTTTGAAACTTAATATTCCAGGTAGAAATATCCTGATTAAAAGCCGAAGCACCATTAAACATCATAAAACCATAAGCACCTCCAATTTTACTAACATCCCAGTTTCCAATAGGCTGATTAAATGATGATGCATTGGTAAACATTTGATCAAAATTTACTACTTTACTGGTGTTCCAATTATTAAGAGGCTGATTAAAGGATTTAGCATTAGAGAACATATAACGGAAATTCGTCGCATTGCTTGTATTCCATGAATTCAATGGCTGGTTGAATGCTACCGCATCCTGGAACATGGAAATGAAATTGGTTCCGGACGAGGTATTCCAGGCAGAAATATTTTGATTAAAAACAGATGCGTAAGAAAACATATCCCGAAAATCTGTTACTTTTGCTGTATTCCAGGTCCCAATAGGCTGATTAAACAATTTTGCCTTGCTAAACATACTGTTCATATTCGTAATGTTGCTTGTGTTCCAGTTAGCAAATGAAGGATTCCCAATCAAAGACGGACAGTTTAAGAACATTTGTGATAGATTGTTTATTTGTGTCAGATTAGGAGCATCAGTAGCGGTTACATCAAGGTTTGAACAGTTCGAAAATCCTTGATCGAATTGCTGGAGCCAAAGAATATCTCCCCATTGGCTCACTTCGAAGAGTTCCGGATTTCCACCAGGGTTAACTTTAAATCCATAAAATAATCCATTACCATTGGATGTCTTTACTTTGTAGGTTGCCTGGATAGGATTTGGGTTTAAAGAAGTTCCAAAAGAAATAATTGTAAAAATATTGCTATTGGAGGTAACGGAAAGAGTTCCGTTATGTTGAGGATAGCCTACTTCTTCCCAGCTAATGGTGTAGTTGGTTCCGGTGCCACCAAAAGATATCGCATTATCGATGGTTCCGTTTACATTAGGTTTCCAGACAGTAATAAATTCGTTCTGGGCATAAGAAATGAAAAATAGAAAAAGAAAAATGATTACTAGTTGTTTTTTGTACATAATTTAAAATAATAATTTAAGGTTAAAATTCGGTTTAATAAGATTGTAACTTCCCGGGGTTCTGTCTCTTATATCTAATACAAAGATATAGACGCATAGCGACAGAACGTGTCGTATTATAATTTTATGAGTATTTTTTTTAATATTTTTTCAAATAATATTTAATTTTATTTATATGACAATCAGTGACTTATGTTTTTATTTTCTTGTATGAACATCTGAGTAATCTGTGGGAAAGAATATTTGAAGATTTTTAGAGTATTTTAGCTCTAGTTTTGGTTATATTTTAAAATCTATTCGGGATAAAATGTATCTTGTACTCTCCTATTGTTATTCTGTATTATAATATGCTGTTAGAAAAATTATTCAAGGAATTTGATGTAGATATTCATACATTCAATTCAGCTGATTGTGAGCTTTTTGACCAATGTTTTGAACGTATTTCGGTTAAAAAAAACACTTTCCTTATCCAGGAAGGTGAATTGGAAAAATACAGTTATTTCATTTTCAGTGGAATCGTCCGCTGCTGGACACTCAATCACAAAGGAGAAGAACAGACGTTCTGGTTTTGCAAGGAAGGTACTTTCTCTTTATCCAACATATCCTTTACCTTGCAGGAAAGGTCTACTTTTAATGTGCAAACCATTACAGATTGTGAGATATATAGAATAGATTATCAGCAGGCAGAAAGACTCTACAAAGCAATTTCAGGGTTAAAACCAGTTTTTGAAGACCTAACTGCCAGATTGTTGAATAAGCTTCTCAACCGAAATATAGACTTGATAAAATACACTCCAGAGCAATATTACCTGAAAATGATGGCAGAATATGGCAGTGATTTTAATTTTATTCCTTTAAAAGATATTGCTTCTTATTTAGGAATTACTCCACAGGCTCTTAGCAGAATACGCAAACGTATTTTTTAACCTAGGTTCAGTGTTGGATATGGATAAATACAGACTTTTGCACCATAAAAAATTACAATTATGATTAGAGCAATTACAGCAGTGGATTACTCACAACTGATGAAAATTTGGGAAAGTGCCGTACTCAATACCCACGACTTTCTGAAAGAAGAAGATTTTAAGTATTATAAAGAACAAATTCCCGGTTATTTTGAGCATGTTACTTTAGCAGGATTTGAGGCAGATGGTATTTTAATTGGATTCATGAGGGTTGCAGAAGGAAATCTTGAGATGCTGTTTATCCATAATGATTTTCGTGGAAAAGGAATTGGTAAACAATTGATATGTTATGGAATAGATCATTTACAAATAACTAAAGTAGATGTGAATGAACAAAATATACAAGCCGTCGATTTTTACAAACATATCGGATTTCATGTGCTGGGCAAGTCAGAATTAGACGGACAAGGAAAAGAATATCCTATTTTACATATGGGATTGTAATCCTATTGAAGTAAATTATTATAGTCAAAAAGCATCCCGTGGGATGCTTTTGAAGTTTTGTTAAATTGATATATCTAAGATGTCAATAACTACTATACAATAAATAATGAGGCAATAGCCTGTGCATCACTTCCACTCAAAATTTCATCATAGGCTGCAGATCCGGCGGCAGCTCCAAAAGCGGTTCCTGTGTTATATCCAGCCTGATTAACGTTATCTTCACCCGCATAGACAGGATTAGTAGCTGATGGCATATTACCTCCATTAGCAAGCTCAATCCAGCCTTTATTGGCTCTCATTCTCCTAACCTGTGAAGCATGTCTTGCTTCCACAGAATGAATCTGCAAGGCCGCTTGAAGAACAACTTTATTGGACATAACATTTCCGGCCTGGCCTTTATACGCTCTTACTCCTGTATCTTCAAAAGCCTGAGAGAGAATAAGAAATTGGTTGTAATCGGTAAATGGAGCGAAATTACCATTCGCCGTAAAATCAAAAGTTGGTTTGCTGCCGGGAGTGGCTCCCAGAGAAGTAAGGGTACTTTTCAGAAAACTGACATGGGCAGATTCATGCTTGGAAATTTGCATAAAAACGGTTCTGTCTGCATTGGGAATTAACCCTGAGGTAGATAATCCTATAGCGTAATATTCGTTTTCAAGGTATTCAAGTACCAGAGCGAGTTGCAAAGCGTCTGTTAAAGTACTTTTAAGGGAAGTTCCGGTAATTTTTGTATTTACGGTTTCTGCTTTTGCTGACGTTGTCATTAAGGCTCCTAATCCCAGAGGAACAGCAGCTACAGCTGTTTTTTTTCCTAGTAGGGATATATTTGTAATGGTGTCTAGTCGGGATGCTTCCGTGGTGAAAAATTTATCATGAGAAAGCTTATCTAATAATTTAAGAATGTTCATAATACAAGTTTTTGAAGATGAATAATTAATTAATACCTCTTTCTTTCCATGTAAAGCGGGTTTTTATAAACCCTCCTGCTGCCATTACAATATCCTTCGGTTCTTTAGCAAGGTCAAGACCATTCGCATCTATTACATCATCGCCGGAAAAATCAGCAGTTCCGGGATTGATAAGATTTCTGATAGCAGAAGCATGTCTGGCTTCTACGGAAACTATTTTTCCTGCAATCACAAGATAATCAGGATTGGTGATGTACTTTCCGGCACCGTTGTAAGCGGCTACACCAGTATCTTCCAGTGCTTTTGCAGTGGCAAGTACAGAATTTCGGTCATTAAAATTTACATTGGGATACTGAAAGTCAAGTTTTGGAAGTACATTTTGGGTAGCACCGCTGATGGCTGCTTTAAAAAAATCCCGGTGGATTACTTCATGATGGTAAAGATCAGTGAAAACCTCTTTTTCAATACTCGAAATTCCGGTATAAAAATTATTCACTACTTTGGTATAGAAATCAGCTTCCAGCTGCTCGAGGGCATAGGCATAATTTAAAATTCCCACATCTCCGGTTCCTAAATCAAATATTTTGCTGTTATCCATCATCTGAAAGTCCTCATCATCATTACAGCCTATCATGGTGAGCCCGGCAATGGCCAGTCCCACACCGCTTAGCTTTAAAAAGTTTCTTCTGCCTGTATCAAGAGTTGCCCCCTGATTAGAAACATGAATCATTTTTTTCATAATATTAATTTTTGAAGGGTTGGATAAATAATCAAAAGAAAAAACAGCACACTGAAAATATGCTGCTTAGACCCTATGTTTACTACGGCATAAGAACCGTATCTATTACGTGAATAACTCCGTTAGACTGATTCACGTCTGCAATGGTTACTTTAGCACTGTTTCCTTTCGCATCTTTTATATAAAGATCTTTCCCTTGCGTCCAGAAAGTAAGTTCCTCTCCCTGTACTGTTTTCATCATGCTTTTTCCGTTTCCAGCTTTCACTGCGGCCCAGATTTCTTTAGCACTGTATCTTCCAGGTAGAACATGATAGGTCAAAATACTTGTAAGCATTGTTTTATTTTCGGGTTTTACCAGGGTTTCTACTGTCCCTTTAGGAAGTTTTGAAAATGCTGCATCTGTAGGTGCCAGCACGGTAAAAGGTCCTTTACCCTCCAGTGTCTCTACCAATCCTGCTGCTTTTACGGCAGCTACTAAAGTTTTATGATCTTTAGAATTGACGGCGTTTTCAATAATGTTTTTAGACGGATACATAGGAGCACCTCCTACCATTACTGTTTTTTCTTTCATCATCTGTGCAGTTACCTTCCCACTAAATGCAAATGATAAAGCTACCATTGCTAAAACTGTGATTTTTGACTGTGTGTTCATTGTAATGTTTTTTAATGAGTTATTATTAATTTGTGTTCTTACTGTCATTTACGAGTTTGGTTTTAATTTAGATTGAAAAAGATTGAAATTTTATTTAAATCACTTTAAATCAGTCATTTAATTTTAGTTGGTGTAAAATCGAGACATATAGAATTCATACAGAATCTTTTTCCTGTTGGTTTTGGACCATCATCGAAAATATGGCCAAGATGAGAATCACATCTTCCACATAAAACTTCTGTTCTTACCATATGATGAGAAGTATCTTTTTTGTATTTTACACTGTTTTTATGAATCGGCTGGTAAAATGAAGGCCAGCCGCAGGTAGTGGCAAATTTTGAAGTGGAAAGAAACAATGGATTTCCGCAGACCGCACAGTAATACGTTCCTTTTTCATCCAATTCATAATATTTACCTGTGAAAGCTGTTTCAGTTGCTCCTTCTCTTGCCACCTGGTACAATTCAGGCTGTAAAATTTTTTTCCATTCAGAGTTATCTACTTTCAGTATATTCTCTGCTGTGTTAGAATAGTAAGGATTCAGTATTCTGAAATGATCTGTTTGCGCCTTATATTTTCCGGTAGCTATGGTTATGATACCAATTAAAATGGTTTTTGATAGTAAATTTTTCATATTTAATAATTTTTAAATATTGTCTTAAAATCATTTACGAAATAAAAGATTATTTGGATTTTGTTTGAAGTGTGTATTATTTTATTACATTTGAACAGAAAAATAAAGAATCATTAAAACAACCTATTCTGAAGAAGAACTTATCGTTTTATTAAAAGAAAAAAACGAAAGCGGTTTTCATTATCTGTATGATCACTATTCCGGTGCATTGTATGGAATTGTTCTTCGTATTGTTCAGTCTAAAGAATATGCTGAAGAAGTAATTCAGGATGTTTTTGTTAAAATTTGGAATTCTATTCATCAATATGATGCGTCTAAAGGGAGATTTTATACCTGGATCATTAATATTGCCAGAAACACTGCTATAGATTATCTAAAGTCTAAAGGATTCCAGAACGAGCTTAAAAACCAACCCCTTCCCGATTTCGTATATAATAGTACAGAACTTTCAACAGTTAATAACTCAGTTGATTATATTGGATTTGACAATGTTCTTGAAAATCTGGAAGTTGATAAACAGGAGCTCATCAATCTTTCCTATTATCAGGGATATACACAGCATGAGATTTCTGAAAAGCTGAAGATACCGCTTGGGACAGTAAAAACAAAAATGCGGAATGCATTAATGAAATTAAAGGACTTGTTAAAAGATTATCAATAAATTGAACACTAAAGAATACATATCATCCGGAATTATAGAATCTTATATTCTAGGTCATGCTTCTCCTGAGGAAGCAGGCATTTTGGAGTGTGTGATGAAGAACAATGCTGAAGTAAAAGCCGCTTATGAAGAGGCTCAAAAAACATTGGAAAATCTTGCTACAGTACAGGCTATAACACCTCCAGACGATTTGAAATCTAAGATTTGGAGTAAAATCCAGAAGGAACAGGTTTTAGAAGAAGAAAAAAACTTTTCTCCAGAAGTTTCTGTTACTCCTTCTGTGGAAATACCTGAAGTTAGAAAAAGTATTCCTTGGAAAACTTTGGGTATTGCTGCTTCTGTTTTATTTTTTGCAAGTGTGGCCGGAAATCTTTTTTGGGTCAGTAAACAATCTGAAGTACAAAAAGAAATTGCAGTAATGAAGGCTGAGAAAAAATCTCAGGATTTGGCCATGCAGAAGATGAACCAGAAAATAACCATGTTTTCTAACCCTGATATGCAAATGGTCATGTTAAATGGTGTAGAGAATCATAAGGATGCTAAGGCAATGGTTTTCTGGGACAAAAAAACAAAAGCAGTTTACCTTAATGCAGAGCATTTGCCTAAGGCTCCTACAGGAATGCAGTATCAGCTGTGGGCTATAGAAGACGGAAAGCCGGTAAATGCTGGAATGTATTCGGAAGATAAAGACAGCCAGATTGCATTGGCCAGTATTTCAAAAGCACAGGCTTTTGCGATTACTTTGGAAAAAGAAGGTGGAAGTTCTGTTCCAACAATGAAAAACATGTTTGTAATGGGGGAAATATAAAGAAATAGATTAAAATTATTAATATTTCCAGTCTCTAAATAATGAAAAAACAAAAGCATCCCATCGGATGCTTTTGAAGTTTTATGGAATTGGAAATAGTTAAGATGCAAATTCTACAGAAGCCTCTTTAGCAGCAGCCACCATAGCAATTAAAGCCTTTTCGGTTTCTTCCCAATGCCTGGTTTTTAAACCGCAATCCGGATTTACCCAAAGCTGTTTTGCAGGAATTACCTGTTGTGCTTTGATGAGCAATTTTGTCATTTCTTCCTTGGACGGAACCCTTGGTGAATGGATATCATACACTCCCGGACCAATCTCATTAGGATATTTGAAGTCTGCAAAAGCGTGTAAAAGCTCCATTTGCGATCTTGAACATTCTATTGTAATCACATCAGCATCCATATCGGCAATATTCTTAATGATGTCATTAAATTCGGAATAGCACATGTGGGTATGGATTTGGGTAGTGTCTTCTACTCCACTTGCTGATATTTTAAACGCTTCAACAGCCCATTTCAGATAGTTCTGCCAATCAGTTTTTCGCAATGGAAGTCCTTCACGGATAGCTGGTTCATCAATCTGAATAATTCTGATTCCTGCTTTCTCCAGATCCTGAACTTCATCACGGATGGCCAAGGCAATTTGTTTACAGGTTTCGGAGCGGGGCTGATCGTCACGTACAAATGACCATTGTAGAATAGTAACAGGACCTGTTAACATTCCTTTTACCCATTGATTGGTTTGAGATTGGGCATATTGAGACCAGTAAATCGTCATAGGTTCCGGGCGGAAAACGTCTCCAAAAATGATCGGAGGTTTTACACAACGGCTTCCATAGCTTTGTACCCAGCCATTTTTAGTGAAGATAAACCCTTTCAGCTGTTCTCCGAAATATTCCACCATATCATTACGCTCATATTCTCCATGAACAAGAACATCAATTCCGATGTTTTCCTGCCAGCGAATGGTTCTCTGGGTTTCCTCTTTTAATAAAGCATCATATTGCTCTGCCGTTAATTCTCCTTTTTTGAATTTTGCTCTCCAGCTTCTTACTTCAGCAGTTTGTGGAAATGACCCGATAGTGGTTGTAGGAAATAATGGAAGCTGTAAGGTCTTTTGTTGCTCTTCTTTACGGATATTGAACGGATTTTTTCTTTGTGAATCTTGTTCCGTAACAGATGCTGCTCTTAATTTTACTTCTTCATTATGGATGAGTGGAGACGTTTTTCTGTCTGAAATTGCTTTCTTATTATCCTCAAAATCCTGTAAAATAGGACTTTCAGAGGTTCCGGATGCCAATTCTTTAAGGGATACCACTTCTTTTACCTTTTGTTTAGCGAAAGCCAGCCAGTTTTTTATTTCGGGATCGAGACTGGTTTCAAAGTCTACATCACATGGTGAATGCAAAAGTGAACTTGATGGAGCGATGAAAACCCTCTCAGGTCCCAATTTTTCAACTGCTTTTGTAATAAAAGACAACGATTTTTCATAATCATTTTTCCAGATGTTTCTTCCGTCTACCACTCCAAGAGATAAGCTCAGGTTTTCAGGAATAGCATGAAGAACGTCTTCTAACTGTTCCGGACTTCTTACCAAATCAATATGCAACACATTGACTGGAAGCGAAACTGAAAGTGATAAGTTGTTCTTTAGGCCTTCAAAATAAGTGGCTATAATGAATTTCAGTTTTGGGAACAGTCTTCTAAGCTCAGCGTACACAAAAGTATAGGTTTCTTGTGCTTTTTCTGTAATATCTAATGCAAGGAAGGGTTCGTCAAACTGAATCCATTCAGCACCTTGAGCCTGAAGTTTTGATAATATCTCTACGTAAACAGAGAGTAGATTGTGAGCAAGATCCAGTTTATCAAATCCTTCTTCTTTTTCCTTCCCTAACAGTAAATAAGAGATCAGACCGATAATCGCAGGTTTTGCATTGATTCCTGCCTGTTTAGCACCAGCAAATTCATTGAAAATTTTATCTGAAGTAAGCTTAAACTGCTGGTTGTTATAAAATTCCGGAACAATATAATGGTAATTGGTATCAAACCATTTGGTCATTTCCATCGCTGTAATGTCCAATCCGTCTTTCTGATAGCCTCTGGCCATCGCAAAATAAAGATCCAGTTCAGAATTGTTTTTTTTAAGCGCTACTTCATGATAGCGTGTAGGAATGGCTCCTATTACCAGGCTCATATCCAATACCTGATCGTAATAAGAAAAATCATTACACGGAATAAGATCTATTCCGGCTTCTTTCTGAAGGTTCCAGTTCTGGCTGCAGATAGTTCTTCCTGCTGTAAGAAGTTCTTCCAAAACAATTTTACCTGACCAATACTGTTCGCAGGCTTTCTTAAGTTCTCTTTTGCTACCAATACGCGGATAGCCCAGAATGTGAGTTTGCATTTTTACAAATTTTAGATTACACTTTATTTTAAAGCTCTTTAAAATGCTTCGGAATGCTTTGTAGGGTAAGAAAATCTCTGAAGTCAATGATACAGGCAAATAATACAATTCTCCAAAAGGAAAATGCATTGCCAATATCATCTGTATGACTCAAAAGCTTCAGACCGCGAAAGCATTGTCAATTCAGTAAAGGCAGGTCTCCTGACTTGTAACAGTTTCCGTCATCCTTCCCGCTTTTGGCAGTGGATATCCAAGGACAGAAACCTTTGGTGTGTTACTTACAGTTGCGCGACAGCTCGTGATTCTCACACGATTCCCTATTAATCTACGTTAAGTAAAACCTTTCCTGTTTGATGAAGATGGTAAAGAACTGATCTATTATCAATATTAAGTTTAATAATAGATTTTAATTTTGTGTAAAATTACTTAAACAGAATATATATTCAATTAAAAGTGTTTTATTCGGTTAATATTGCTTTTAGTTTGTATTTTAACAGGATATAATTCTGTAAATTTGAATGATTTTAAACCTTAAAAGAATAATATTCTGTGGAACAACTTGATGATAAGGATATAAAACTGCTGAAACTGCTTCAGAATAATGCAAAACTGACGGTTAAAGAGCTTGCAAAGGAGATTAATCTGTCCCCTTCTCCTGTTTTTGAACGGGTAAAAAGGCTTGAACAGGAAGGTTTTGTGAAGAGATATGCTGCCGTTTTGGATGCTGAAAAGCTTAACCGTGGATTTACGGTATTTTGTCAGATCAAATTAAAGATTCATGATCGTTCGGTAGGCTATGATTTTGTAAAAGAAATTCTGGAAATTCCAGAAGTGGCGGAATGCTACAACATTTCCGGAGATTTTGATTTTCTCTTAAAGGTTCAGGTTCGGGATATGAAGCATTACCAGGACTTTGTTTTCAATAAACTGGGTTCTGTAGATTCTATAGGAAGTACACACAGTACATTTGTAATGGCTGAAGTTAAGAATAATCACGGCCTTACTTTATAGAGCGAATGTAGCTATGAACGTGTAACCAATAAATAGTGTTCCGAATCTGAATCTTGTCCATTTTTAGTAGATTTTTCATTCCACTTTGTTTCATTCCATTTAGAATGACAATGACAAGAACTCTACAAGGTATTTGCTTAAACTGCAAAAGGATATGTCCAAAAAAACAAAACCGCTCTTTTCAGAGCGGTATATTTTTAACTTTTAATGGAGCTGCTGATTAGCAAGTAGAACCACACTCTAATAATTTGATGTGGATTACACCATTAACTACACATTGTGTTTGGCATAAAGCGTTTCCAACAACGGTACCTACACCGCCGATAACACCACCTACTGTAGAGCCTACACCGCCGACAACACCACCAACGATAGTACCTACTCCTCCGATAACGCCACCAACAACGCCACCTAGACCACCTAATAACCCTCCGATAGGATCAAGTAATCCTTCTCCTGAAATAGATTTTAGCTCGTTTCTGTCTAGTTTTTTGAAATTTTTCATGATTAAAATTTTATATGATTAATACATCACAAATATATGATAAATAATAATAAATCAATATTATTTTGAATAAAATAATTAAACAATTTTATTATTTAATATTTCGTTAATATAAATATATAATGGTGCAGATATCATTTTCGTTTGTATCTATTTGATTTACTAAATTTTAAAAAACATATTTCATATTTTAAATGTTAGAGTTAATATTTTTAATGTAAATGAACTTTTTTATGATTAATATTTAAAAAATGTTAAAATGAGGTTTGGGAGGGTAAAAACAAAGGGTAAAACAGGACAAAATAGATGCTTTTTCAACCCATTTTGTTGGCTTTAGTTAATAAATGATAAAATTCACCAAATTTTATGGTAAAAGCTGTTCCTATTATTGATAACAGTAAGCAAAATTTGTATTTTTGTGGACATACTTCTATCAATGTCAATTTTTTCAAATAATATACGCTCTCTGAGAGCCAAGAGAAAGCTTTCTCAACAAAATGTAGCTGATGACCTTACGATTTCCCGAGTAAGATATTCTAAATACGAAAACGGGATTTCGGAACCTCCTATTGAGCTTCTTGTGAGAATATCCAAGTATTTTCATGTCAGTATAGACCTGTTATTGTCTGTTGATCTTCAGAAATATTCAACTGAGGATATGCTTAAACTTCCGGATAACAGAATTGTTCTTCCTGTAGCTGTAGATGATCTTGGAAATGATACCATAGAAATTATTCCTCAGAAGGCTTCTATGGGATACCTGGAGGGATACAGCGATGTGGGCTATATTGAAAGTCTTCAGCGTATTGCTCTACCCTTTTTAAATAATGGAAAATACAGAGCATTTCCGGCAGATGGAGATTCGATGCCGCCATTTAGAAACGGTTCGTACATTGTAGGAAAATATGTTGAGGGAATTGATGAGCTAAAAGCTGGAAAAACCTATGTTTTCATTACACAGAACGATGGGATTACCTATAAACGCTTTAAAGAGAATAAAGGAAATGCGATTTGCGTAAGCGCCGATAACTCTTTCTATGAACCCTACGATATTCCGTTTGAAGATATTGTAGAAATATGGCAATATGCCTCAGGAATTTTCCCGGAAGATTTTGAACCAGGAGATTATGAAAGTTATAATTTCAAAGAAATGTTCAGAGAATTGAGACAGGATATCAAAGAATTAGATAAAAAGGTTTCTACACGTCGTAGAAAGTCTTCACAATAAACGATTAATAATTTTCAGAAAAAGCAAACAGGCTCTTCAAATCATTTTGGAGAGCCTGTTTTAAAACCAGCTAAAAATATAAAGTATGATATGAAAATACTTTCAGTTTATATAGGACATGCTTCCAGCATTAGGTAATGCAGGTCCGTATTTTTGATATAAGGCTTTAAGAGCTGACTCCCCGGTCCGTATGCTGTTGCTTCTACATAATCTCCCGAATGGTCCATACTGATCCAACCTACAGAATTCCGATTTTTCTGGATTTCAGAATAAAGTTTGAACGGTAATTTCTTATAATTGTAAAGTCCTTCTTCTTTTTCGAGTCCATTGTAAAAACTCTGTAGGTGCTTGGCTTCATCATCCTTCAGAATAAGTTTGTGGGCTTCATATATCCAATCTTTAATATCCTTGGCAGAATGATCTTTATGAATTTTATTCAGGACATATTCATTGGTATAGTGATAGTTTGAAATACTATTAAAGTTTTTGGTGGCATCAGTCCCATAAATGATTCCGGGATTGGCATTTCCATGATCTGTTGTGATGATTACTAAAGTATTTCCGTCTTTTTCAGCAAAATCTATTACTGTTTTCACGGCTTCATCAAATGCCAGCTGATCGTGAATCAATGCCGCTATATCATTGGCATGAGCTGCCCAGTCTACTTTTCCGCCTTCTATCTGAAGAACAAAACCTTCCGGATGATCCTTCATCTGATCAATAGCCGCATCCGCCATCTCTACTAAAGTAGGTGTGTTTTGGAGTTCTTTAAGATTTGCCCTGTCAATGCTGTATGGTAAAGCTCCTGTGTTGAAGATTCCCAAAATCTTGTTTCCTTTTTGAATGGTTTTTAGATCCGTACGATTCTTCATAATTTGATAGTTCTTTTTTTTGTAAACAGAATAAAGGTCTTTTTTATCTTCTCTTTTTAAAGGATTAAAAAATTCATCTCCGCCACCCATCAGAATATCTATTCCCAGTTCTGCATACATTTCAGCAATTTGAGGTTCTGCATTTCTTTTGGTAGAATTAACACAAAAACCCGCAGGCGTGGCATGAGTAACGGTAACACTGGTAACACAACCAATTTTTTTTCCTGCTTTTTTATATTTCTGCCATATTGGAATATGGTTTTCTCCATTAGCACCGATATTTAACACTCCATTTTGTACTCTTATCCCGCCTCCGAAAGCTGAACTGGCAGCTGCGGAATCTGTTACGATTGAGCTTGCAGAAGCTGTATCCATTAATGCACGTGAAACTTTCTTCTCATGATATAAGTTGAGCCAATGGCTTTCCTTTCCCAACATGTTTCTGGAATAAAGATCTGCCATTGAAAGGGTTCCAAGGCTCATTCCATCGCTCACCATGAATATGATGTTTTTTGCTTTTCCGGCTCCCGGAGATGTAACACTTTTTGTAGAACTCCAGAGTTCAGTGGGCGATAGTGATAATAATCCTGAAAGCAGTACTGAACCTTTTAGAAATTTTCTTCTATCCATATATTGTATAAATAATGCACTAATTTATTTCATCTTTTCATTTAACGACACTTAGTTGCGTTAATAAATGGTTGATTTTAAATATGTTGAGGGAAAGGATCTTTAAATTCTGCTTTTTGATCAAATAATTCTTTTTCTTGACCACTGATAAGACAGGCGGTAAGATCTTGTAAAATTTGTTCTTTGTCCAGATCTTGTCCAATGAAAACCAGTTCATTGATTCTGTCACCCCAATTTTTATCCCATCTGCTTTCGATAAAATCCTGATTTTCTATGAAAGAAGCATATTGCGCTCTATGGCTCATAGGCATACTACTCCACCAGACTCCTGCTTTCTCCAGACGAAATGAACTTCCTGCCTGAGAAAAGTTCAAAGCATCATCAGGCCTTGAAGCCAGCCAGAAAAGCCCTTTGGCTCTTAATATACCTTCAGGATAATGATTAAGGTATTCCCAAAGTCTGTTGGGATGAAATGGTCTTTGATCTCTGAATACTAAAGAGCCTATTCCATATTCTTCTGTTTCAGGAGTATGATGATCAGTCTGCAGTTCTTTTTGCCAGCCTGCAGAAGCCTGTGCTCTATCAAAATCAAATAACCTTGTATTTAGAATATTTTGTGGATCAATTTGACCAAATTCTGATTCCAGAATGGTGGCCTCCGGATTTAATTTTTTTAGTGCAGATTTCAAAAATCCGAGAGTTTCCTGATCAATTAAATCTGTTTTGTTCAAAATAATAACATTGGCAAATTCAATCTGATCGGTAAGAAGGTTAACAATAGTACGGTAATCTTCATCAATATCAGTGAGCTTACGGTCCATCAATCGTTCATTAGAAGCAAAATCTTTCATGAAGTTAAAACCATCCACAACGGTTACCATAGTATCTACATAGCTGAAGCGGGAAAGATCTATTCCACTTTCTTCATCAATATAAGTAAAGGTTTGTGCTACGGGAATGGGTTCGCTGATTCCTGTACTTTCGATTAAAAGATAGTCGAAGCGGTTTTCAGAAGCTAAACGTTCTACTTCAACCATAAGGTCTTCTCTTAATGTACAACATATACATCCATTGCTCATCTCAACCAGCTTTTCTTCTGTTCTTGAAAGGGTATTTTGGTTTTCAACAAGCCTTGCATCAATATTAACTTCACTCATATCATTGACAATAACAGCTACTTTTAAACCTTGTTTATTATGTAGAATATGGTTTAATAGAGTTGTTTTTCCGGCTCCTAAAAAGCCACTGAGTACTGTTACCGGGAGTTTCTTTGTCATTTTTTCTTAATGTTTGTGATTCTTAAAATTGATAAGATGTGCTGTGATAAGTCCTGCTGCTCCTACATAAATCAAAGGAAGATGCACCTCGAATATAAAATCTGCTGCTACGGAAACAGCAATAAGACCAATTGATACCCAAAATAAAGACTTCAGTTTGCGATTGGTTATCTGTTTTGTTAGCCTATAGACTATCAATGCTCCAATAGCAAGAAAGCCCAGATCAATATAAGCATTATGAGATATTCCAATGGGAATAACAAGCAGTAAAGGAAAGACAATGCAGTGAATCAGGCATAAAGCTGCTGTTGAGATTCCTACGGCATCAAGAATTTTAGACTTCATAAAAGTTCAGGATTTAAATTTCTTATTGTAACTTTGTTGCAAATGTAAATATAAAATCTCAAATAACGCAACTTTGTTGCATTAAAATAATGAAACAAGTCAGAAATACTCACGCTAAAACCGAAATTTTAAACCTTATCAACGGCTCCGAGGTTGCTTTAAGCCATTCTGATATTCAGAAGCAATTAGGTGAACTATGCAATAGAGTGACTATATACAGAGTTTTAGAAAGGCTTGAAAATGAGGGCGCTGTCCATAGAATCATCAATATGGATGGTGTGGTCAACTTTGCAAAATGCAGTGGTAAGTGCAGCCATGAACAGCATTTTCATAATCATGTTCATTTTAACTGCAAAAAATGTCATTCTGTAACGTGTATTGAGAATGCTATCCCGGAAATAAGTTTACCGGATGATTTTATTGCTGAGGAATATAACTTTATCATCAGTGGAGTGTGTCCGAAATGTACGGTGAAAGAATAAATAACTTCCGGCACATATTTTAATTTCCTCTGTATGCAGAAGGGGTCATGTTGGTGTACCTTTTAAAAAACCGACAAAACAGTGATGATTCAGCGAAATTTAGTACATCAGTAATTTCCATTACTGACAGATTGGTTGTTTTCAATAAAGATTTGGCCTGTGCTACAACCGCTTCATTGATCCAAACCAGGATAGACTTTCCTGTTTGTTTACGTATTATTGTAGTTAGGTATTTACTGGTTAAATGCATTTTCTGGGCATAAAAAGAAACACTTCTTTCTTCTTTATGATGATGGTATAATAAATCAAAAAAAACAGCTGTTAATTCTGTTGCTCTTGTATGCTTTTGCCCCTGTTCATCATTAGTTTTATATACATCTTTTATTTCTGCCAAAAGAGCTAACAAGAGGAATTGAAGTATATCTGCCTTACTTCTGCTTTCTTCTCTATAATAATGCATAGAAATATTCGTATGATGCTGTTTAAAGATCTCAAAACTTTCATCATTTAACCGGACACATGGTATTTGCCTTATTTCGTGAAAAAACATATAGTTATTCGAAAAAGAATCTCTGGAAACAAAATCAGGATCGAAAAAAATAGTATCTATATGCAGATCATCCGATATCTCTATCGGTTCCATCATAGAACCGGGAAGTATAACCATCAGAGTATAGGGTTCCAATAATCTTTTCTGAAAATTTATTTTCAGTTCTGCTCTTCCTTTTATACAGATTGCACAAATAAAACCATTAACAGTATGCGGATAATTTGTTAATCCATTTCGTACAGAATCTTCTGCTCTGTTTACTACAATTCCTTCTACATTCTGCAACCCTATTTTCTCAGACACATAAGGGATACCGTAACTTTCAACATCCATCATTCTTTCCATAACGTAAATTAAATTTAAGGTAAAGAAGATATTTATTTCCCAATAAAACAAACGTATTGCACATTTATTCTTCTTTTGGGATAATATAATTCGATCACTGATCCACTTACTTTGCATCAGCTTTAATAATTAATAAAGATTGAGTTATGAAAACAAAAATGGAAATACCCTTGCCTTTATCATTGAAAGAGCGTGATCGTCGTTGGGATATTGCACGCATCATTATGAGAAAAAATGAACTGGACACTCTTATTATTTACGGAGACAGAGAATCTGCGGCACCTGCCCCGTTTTGTATTGATCATTATTTTACCAATGACAGACTTGGGTCTGTTGTGATATTTCACAAAGAAGAAAAGCCAATTGTTGTAACTTTTGCTTCTATGATGGTGGCCGATCATATGCAGGCTTCCCTTCGTGGAGACCAGCAATGGATTGAGCCTGAACAAATCTATGTGGGTAAAAATGGGGTCAATATTGGAAATATCCTTAAAGAAAAGGGACTTTCAAATACACCCAAGATAGGAATAATCGGTTTGGAACCTTATCCACCCTTCTATTTTGATGGAGCGCTCCCTCATCGTACATGGAAAGGGATCATGGAAGCCTTTCCAAATGCTGAAATAAAACCTGTTTACATGGATTTTTTCAAACTGACTGCTCCCAAAAGTGATGAAGAATTGGCTTTAATCAAACATGCTGCCCACATTGGGGAAGCAATGAGTGAAGCCATGCGGATTACTGTTAAACCAGGAGTAAGTGAAGCTGAAATAGCAGCAGCTATTACCTCGGCCTGTATTTCAATGGGAGGATTTACGGCTGAAATATTAATGGGTTCAGGACCTGAATATATCGGGTGGGGGCCGCCTGCCTGGCAATATCGGTCACAGCCTCCTCGAATTATTAAAGAAGGAGATATTGTTTTGTCTGAGATCTTTGCATTGTATGGGATGTATGAAACTCAGCATCAGGCAGCGGTGGCAGTTGGAAATATACATCCAAATCTTGAACGTGCAGCTCTAGTCTCCCGTGCGTGTTATGAAGCAGGAGTTGATGTTTTGAAATCGGGGAAAACTTTTGGAGAAGTTGTTGATATCATGGAAAAACCACTTTTAGAAGCTGGCGGATGGCATGTGCATCCTTTGATACACAGTATAAACCCTTATGGTCCGATTGGATTTGGAACGGCTCCGGGGATAGAAATATTACCACAAGCCGCCCGATACGGAAATGTGGGTAGATTACCCAATCCTGGAAGAGATTTGATACTAGAAGAAGGAATGTGCTTTGCCTTTGAACCCAATTGTGCTTTTGGAAATCATCTTGCCAATATTGGCGGAACTGTAATTGTTGGTAGAGATAGAGGAATTGAACTCAATACAAACTCAACCCACTTGATGAGGGCAGAATATTAATATAGGAAAAAGTTTTAAAAAAAATAATCCTTCCCACAGGAAGGATTATTTCTATAAAGGAGAGATATACACTTCTATTTTAGTTCCGTCATAATTGAAAGTTCCATCGGAATTGATCTTTCCGAGAACCCATTTCATGTCTACCGGAACAGACCATGCAGAACCTAATGAAAACCCATTAACTGATCTGATCTCATTTCCATTTCCTGTTGTAATAGCTGAATGAAACCATGTTTTATCAATAGGTCTGTAGAAACCAATGGCTTTTCCTTTGGGAATTGGAGAATATCCATCCCATTTTTTTCCTCCCGGATAGTTGAACGTTTCTAACCATTTTTGGCCTGCTGAACCAGCCAATTGATCCGGGCTGATGTGGGCTCCTCTCATGTACAAAGCATAAGCAACCACATCGTGGCATACTCCGTTACTGTACTTTGAAATATTTTCTGCTCCTGAAAGAACGGCATGAGCTACAGGTGCCCTTTCAGATAAAGATAGCTGAGCCTTCCTGGCTCCTTCTGGTGTTACTGACATATTAATACTGTTTGTTTGGTTAGCGTAAAGATAGTCATTTTAAAATTAATTGAAAATGAATGAATTATAAGAGAAACAGAAAATAAGAACCGGTGGTTTTCAATATCTCATTTTTGTAACTTTTTATGCATGTATTTGACATATTGTGTATTGAATTTCAGTGCAATTGAGTCATAAACTATTTAAAAATAAAAAACACCATCATGAAACATACCATTATATCAATTATTGCTTTATTATTTTCATTAGTAGTATTTGGGCAGAATAAGAAGCCAGATAATGAATATAGTGAAGCCCGGGAAATAATCAAGGATCTGGACTCCATTGTAACTCCAAATGGAATTCAGGAAAGATATAAAGCCACTATCGGAGGTGCTAAACAATGGGTATATGTTCGTGGACAGAATAAAGAAAACCCTGTGATTTTATTTGTACATGGTGGTCCTGCCTCTCCTATTGCTCCGGTGATGTGGATGTTTCAAAGGCCCATCGAAGAATATTTTACAGTAGTGAACTACGATCAGAGAGCGTCCGGTAAAACATATAATGCCAATGATACGCTCAGTCTGAAGAATACCATTACTATCAATCAATATGTAGATGATGCGATAGAGCTTGCTGAATTGATTAAAGAAAAGTATAAAAAGAAAAAGGTCCTTCTCATAGGGCACAGTTGGGGAACCATTATTTCCATGAAAGCTGCTTTGAAAAGACCGGACCTGTTCTATGCTTATGTTGGAATCGGACAGATTATTAATACCAGAGATAATGAACGGTTAAGTGTTGATTTCGCTGTAAAAGAAGCTACCCGACTGAAAAACAATACTGCTTTAAAGGAATTAGCTTCAATAGCTCCTTATCCCGGAAATACTCCGATTACCCGGCAGAGAATCATAATTGCACGGAAATGGCCTCAGTATTATGGTGGCTTGACTGCCTATAGAAATAATTCCAGATATTTCTTTCAGGCTCCCCTTTTATCACCGGAATATTCCTATGATGATGCAGAAGCTATTGGAAAAGGAAGTTTATTTACCCTGTCAAAGGTACTTCCTGAGTTTCTTGATACAGATTTTAAGAACGTTAAAACTTTTCCGATTCCGGTTTTCATGTTTATGGGAAGGCACGATTATACTACTCCATCAGAGCCTACGGCGCAGTGGCTTAAGAATGTAAAAGCTCCTTTTAAAAAGGGAATATGGTTTGAAAACTCAGCCCATCTTATTCCTTTTGAAGAACCGGGAAAAATGCTGGTTACTTTATTGAATGATATTCAGCCTGTCTGTAAATAATAGAATCTTTACACTTCCAGTTGGAACAACCCCATCGTAGCATTATGATAATGATTCGGACGGCCTTCTGTATCAGTCATTTTCTTGTCTCCAAGATAGGTAAATCCACATTTTATATAATAATCTGTTAGCCTCTGATTTCCAGCGGTAGTATCCATTCTTACGTATAATTTGTTGTGTTGAGGAGCAAATTGTTTTGCCCATTCTACGATTTGCTCAACAAATTTCTGTCCACGGAAATTAGGATTGGTAGCGATTCTGTGAATGTATATTGAAGGATCTTCATTTTTTTCTTCCCAAACCTGATGATCTTCAAAGGTAATGCTCCATACACAAGCTACCTGCTCATCTACTGTAATTTTAAAATGACGGTTTTCGATGATTTCAGTTTCGATCATATGTCGATCAAATTCCGGCCATTGTACACCAGATACGGTTTTCTTAAAATCGGAAGCCATTTTATATAAGCCAAGGACCGCCTCCATATCCTGCAAAGAAGTATTCGCTATCATTATTCCTGTTATGGGACGAAGATACGGAAAATGCATCGGAATATTTCTTATTGTTATTCAGAATGGGTATAAATACCGTTTGATTGCTTAGGTTGCATTGGGAAACGAAAATAAAAATACTATTTTTATCGGCTAAAAAGAAAAGACCAAGTATGCCGACTGATGCTTCTCATAAGCTGATTCCGATGACTACCTTCGTGCTTGAATATTATGCCCATGAAGGATATGCCGATCTTCAAACCCTGAGTTTGATGAACAATTATGCTAATTTTTTAAAACAATCCCTTACTTTGGGAATGTTTGTTCCTGTGGATCCTAATGGAAATGTATTAAAGGAGCCTAAAAACTACGCTTCATGGAAATCATTGGAGCATAATAATGGAGAAAGAACGGATATGACTGGTTTTGAAGAATATGGTGAGTATCAGAAAGCAGAACAGAAATGTATGTTTGAAGGTTTTAAAGTAGATTATAACGGATATTCAAAAGTAAGAATCGTTGCTGCCTACGATACCTCTATAGAATTATCTTTCAATAAAAATGATTTGATCCCTACAGGTTTTAATGATGTAGAATCATTGACTGTTTTTGATGATATCTTTTTAACTTCTAATGCGTTACAATTGATTGGGATAAAGGATAGAAAATAAACCATCTGTTATTTTATAGAATACAATTGATTTTTTAATCATGCTCAATTTCCATTTTGTCACTCTATAGGAGTCTCAATGTCGTAAACCTAAAGATTTTTTAAACGCAAAGTTTATTTGTTGTTACGTTGAATTTTAAGTGAGCAAAGGGTACATCGATTTTCAATCGATTTGATGAAGCGTGTTGATACCATTAGCTTAGTCAATGGCTTTGCTGTAACCTTTGCCTCCTAGAATCATAAGCATAGAAAATAAAACCTTTGCGTTACATTCAAATTATTATCATGATCTTTTATAAAATGCAAAGTTGATGTTAAATAGTTTTTTACTTAATACTTTTGTCTTGAAACAAAAGTATTCAAAAGTTCAAGACTGGAATCATCCACTAAAAATTTCAATGTACTCCTAAAATTCCCAAACTCGCATGGATCCCTCGGTTCTGCTTCAATTCAAAATTGTAGCCATGCTCAGACAGTGGGAATTTTTTAACGGATTCCATTTAAATTTTCTTAACGTTCCTGATTCCTAGGTCAATTAAAAGGTTTATTAATTTCTATTCTTCGTTTAATTACCTCATTGTAAAGCATTTTAATGGGTATTGGTTTATAGCTTCAATGGAGTAGCTACTATGATCTTGTGGAACCTCTACTTTTGTCACTTCGTAGGAGTCTCAATATCGTAACCCTAAAGATTTTTAAAACGCAAAGTTTATTTGTTGTTACGTTGAATTTTAAGTGAGCAAAGGGTACATCGATTTTCAATCGATTTGATGAAGCGTGCTGCTACCATGAGCTTAGTCAACGGCTTTGCCATAACCTTTGCTTCCTAGAATCATAACTTATAAAATAAAAAACCAGAGCAAAAATAAATTTGCTCTGGCTTAATTAGTTATTTTTATCCTTTAATTTGTATCGGTATTTCAGGACTAGTCATCATCTTATCTCACACATTCTCCGGAACGACACTGATATCCTGATGGACACATCCCATTAATACAAGGTCCTGCAATATCCGGATAACACTTTTCATCAGCCCTGCAATGGGAATTTGGCGGACATAAACTGATAAGGTTTCCGATGCAGACTCCTACAGGGAGAGGTAAATTAATCTCAATGCCTATTGCTCCGGCAATGTTTTTTAATGTTTTTCTGTTTAATTTTTTCATGGTTTTCGTTTTAAAAAGTCATTGTTTTAATAAGGATCATACTTGTTACTCAATGTATGAACAGATCAAAGGTAACTATCCTTTTATGAGGAGCATACAGTAGTTTTACTTAATTTACAGATCGTTATTAAAAATATGGGAGCTATATACAATTTTACACTAATTCTGCAGTCTTATTATTGTGACTCTGTCATTCTGACGAAGGAAGAATCTAAACATATGAGATTCTTCCTTCGTCAGAATGACAATAGTGTAAAATGGTATATAACCATCAAAAATATTATCACAGAAATGTTTTGATAATGGTTACCAGGCTCATCAGAATAACAACTATTCCTACCACAACAAACATTTTCTTTGTAGGGAGTTTGGAAGTAAGCATGGCAGAAAACGGAGCGGTAAAAACGCCACCTAACAGAAGCCCCAAAACAATATTCCAATGGTGAATCCCAATAGTGAAGATAAAAGTGATGGCACTTGTTACTGTCAGTAAAAATTTAGCAACAGTTGAACTTCCCACTACATAACGGGGAATTCTTCCTTCTTTAATTAATGTTCCGGTTACTAATGGCCCCCAGCCACCTCCGGCAAAAGAATCGATAAAACCGCCAACGAGTCCTAATACTCTCAGATTGGTTCTTTTTTTGGTTTTGATACGGTTTCGATTCTTATCCTTAAAGGCATTTCTGAGAATATTTGATCCTAAATATAAGGTGTAGAAGGCAATGATCGGCTTTACGATATGGGCATAATGTTCGCCATAATGAGATAGGGTTAATGCTCCAATGATAGAGCCCACGATGGCTAACGGAAACAGTACCCAAACCATTTTTTTATTGACATTTCCCAGTTTGTAGTGGCTAAATCCTCCGGCAGCAGTCGTAAAAGATTCTGCAGAATGAATACTTGCACTTACAACAGGTGGCGGAACGTTTAGTAATAGTAATATCGTGGTACAGATAACGCCATATCCCATACCCATAGATCCGGCGACAATTTCAGCCATAAATCCGGCAAACAACATCCAGTAAAAAATATGTCCATCTTTGCTGAGAAAAGTCTGAATGTCATCAGAAAGATCAAACTGATAAACCACCAGTCCAAATATTCCAAAAAGAAGCATAACTCCTATGATCGCAAGATAAATATTAGCTTTTCTCTGTGCTATTTTAGTAATACTGATGAGCTTTTCTATCTCCAGATCATTTTTTGCAGGAACTATTTTTCCATCAGACAGATATTGTGTGGTGATCTTGTTGAGTTCCGTTACTTTATGATTAAAGTCTCCCTTTAATTGATTGCGTATACTTTGCATATTATCCAATACAAGATCCATTTCATCCGGAATGGTTTCTGTGAAGGTTTCTCTAAGTCTTTTAGCAATGGTTGGAGATTTTCCATTGGTAGAAATGGCAATTTTAAGGCTTCCTTTTTTAACAATGGAACCTAGGTAAAAATCACATAAATCAGGCTTGTCTGCAATATTGACCAACACATTTTGTTTGTGAGCACCTTCACGGATTTGTGTAGCCAGTTCAATATCATTCACAGCGATAATCGCCACATCGGTATCATTAAAATCATCATCATGATAAGCTCTTTCGTATACTGTGAGATTGATAAACTGCTGCTGTAAGGCTCTAACCTCAGGAATGATTTCCTTCGCAACCAATCTTATGGAAGTTTCAGGAGAATTGCCCAATACTGATTCCAGTTTTTCAAGGGCAATTTTTCCGCCCCCAATGATGAGTAACGATAATGTTTCAAGTTTTAAAAATACGGGATATAAGGAATTGCTCATCTTGATTACAGTTTTAAGTCATACGTAAAAGCGAGATAATATAAACCGCCAATTTCAGGACCTGCAGCATATTGGAAATAACGTCTGTTCAGGAGATTGGTTGCTCCAATTTTTACATTGGCGTGAATTTCAGGAATCTTCCAGCTAGCCTGTGCATCTATCGTATAGTAAGCAGGAATTTTTCCTGAAGCTAAAGGGCTTTCCCAGTCAAAACCATTCTGCCATCTCGCCACAACCGTAAATCCAATATTCTTGATAATCTCCCTGTTTCCTACACTTACATTCACCATCCATTTAGGCGTATTGAATGCCGTAATAAACAGATCCGAAGTAGTATTGGAAGCCAGATCGTTATAAGATACATTGGCATTGACATTGTAATTTTTAATCACATTGTAGCGGATCCCAAAGGAAGTTCCATAGCTTTTATAAGTACCGTTGCTATTGGTATAAACCCTGTATCGGTCTTGTTTGCTTCTGTCCAGCATGGCAAGAACGGCTGTATTACTTCCAACCTGACTGTTTTTAGGAACCGCTACTTCTACTTGTCCCAGGAATCCTTCATAAATGTTGTAGTAAAAATCCCAGTCCAGCGCCAGTTTATTATTAAAGAAGACCGATTTATAGCCTATTTCAAATGAATTGATTTTTTCCGGCTGTAGCTTTTGCAGGTTGGCAACGGCTAATAACTGTTTATTGTCCTGGGCAGCCTGACTTTGGCTTTTTCCACTGTCTACATCAGCATTTACTGCAGCAGTAAACCGGTCAATGGAAGCTAAGGTATAGGAATTTTCCAGATAGCCTAATCCGTCATTTACTTTTGTCAATCCGCCTACTCTTCTTACATTTCCGTTATTGACGAAAGAAAGGGCTTCAAATAAGGATGGAAAACGGTACCCGTTTTGAAAAGATGCTCTGAAATTGTGCTGTTTAACAGGAGAATACACTATACTAATTCTCGGATTAAGTTTGGCTTCAAATTCAGGATTTCTGTCGATACGGAGCGCTGCATTAATTTTTAATTTTTCATTAAAAAAAAGCTTGGTAATCTGTGCGAAGGCTCCGTATTTCTGATAAATAACATCTTTACCGAAGGTTCCGTCGGATAAAGGAATATTTCTTTCAGTAACAGGTCTGTTGAAGTCTACAAAATTGTTTCCATCAGGGGTTATGCTGTACAAACGGTAATCTATTCCGGCCAAAAGATTAAAAATCTTTACAAACCTGGTGAAATCATAGGTAAGTTCACCCTGATAAAATCTGGATTTCTGTTCTAGTTTCGCACCTCCTGTTGCGGGAGCTCCGGCGACTCCGCCATTGGCTGAATCCCAGTTGTTGATTCCAATGATGGTATTTTTTAATTGCTCAAAGGCCGCAGTTCCGGGTACTGCTCTATTTTTATCAGCTTCACGACGGGCAATAATAAGAGCTTCATTCAGGTTGATTCCTGCATTAAGATTATTTTGAAGAGCCGTTTGAAAGATGCTTTTCCAATTATTGTTAGAAAGATTGGTCAGATCAAGATTATCAGCCAAAGGCTTCAGATTATAGGAATCTCCGGTATTTTCTATGGAAACATACGCTCTGAAAGTAAGTTCTTTGCCGGTAAGTTCTACCTTATGGTTTTGAACCGTAGCATTTTGTAAACGGATTTTATTTCCTCTTTGAAAAGTTCCGTCCAGTAATCCGTAACGATACACGTAAGAAGCTTTCCACTGGTCTCCAAAACGATAGTATAATCCGGCATCAAATTTTATATTCTTAACCTCCGGGCTTACCAGGTCTTTTTCCAGATATCCTGTTCTGGATACATTGAAGGTCGTAGGTTTTCCGTTATAATCTACTTTTACCGCTACCCTGTTGTTTCTTTCATCCCCATATTTATTCCAAAGGTCTTCTGTCGGATTATTGGCTAAAGAAAAATTTGGATTGGCGGTAATCAGTGAATTAGGGTTCTGATCGGTCTGATTATTTGAAATCCAGTCTGTTCCGGTAAAATACGAGGCATTGACTTTAACGGCAAAGTTTTTATGGAATACTTTGGCGAATCTGATGGCACTTTCCCCCAGAGAACTTATTTTATGATTGTAGTTATCTACATGATTCACTCCGCCACGAAAATAGATACTTACTCCCTCAGAAGTAAACGGATCTTTGGTCTGGAGACTTGCCAGTCCATTGATGGCATTCATTCCGTATAAAGCGGAAGCGGCTCCCGGAGTGACTTCCATAGACTGAATATCCAGTTCTGTAGGTCCAATTGCATTTCCCAGTGGAACGCCTAAAGTTGCTGACTGCACATCTACTCCATCTACCAACTGCATAAATCTGAAGTTGTTAGGAGAATTGAAGCCTCTGGAATTTGGAATTTTTAACGTAAGACTGGATGTTAAAAGTTGCAGACCTTTTACATTTTCCAGCGTTTCATAAAAAGATGCTGCGGGACTTTCCCTGATCGTTTTAATATCAATTTTTTCAATAGCGATCGGAGATTTAAGGATTTTTTCCGGAATACGGGATGCGGAAATAACGACATCATCAATAATGGTATTCTGGGGATTCAACCCGATGGTAAGTTTATTGGAAAGCGAAAGAATCTCTACGGTTTGACTGGAAAATCCATCTTTATTGATAATCAGCCTAAAAGGAATGGTTACCCTTGTTCTTATTTTGAAGTTCCCGAGCTGATTTGTTGACGCTGTGTCCTGAGTGTTTTCAACCTGAACTTTTACAGCATCAAGTCCCTTCTGGGTTCCTGTATTTTTGATGATTCCGCTTAACTCGATAAGCTGCTGTGCTTCTGCCAGATTGCAGAATAAAAATGTAAATAATATAACTCCTGTTTTAGGCAGGAAATATCCCTGTCTTTTGTTTTTCATTGTTCTTCTATTTTAGGTGAGTAAGAATAGAGCTGTTTGGAACTGATGTGTTTTGGAAACTTTTATTTTTTTAACCACAAAAGACACAAAAGCTATTATTTTAAACACTTTAGTTCACTTAAGAAAGTTTAAAATGCTGTGGTATAAAAGTTCACATAAGATGAAAATCTATGATTTTCATAAAGCTAAAGTGTACTTCATCCGTGAAAAGCTTTTTACTCAAAAAACTTAAGTGTTAAAGCTTGTGCTACTTTTGTGGTTTAAATAGAATTCAAACAGCGTGTATGTTGTCCGTATTGAAAATCAACAGCACATACACATTCGTTCACCTGGAAGAAATGGTTGATGTTTTTTTAGTTTTTTCTGGTCATAAAAAAGGCTAGTCATATTTTCAGTTTAAGGTTTGTAAGTAACGGTATGAAAAATCACCAAATGTTTCTTCTGTATGCTTTTCCTGTACATAGATTCCGAAAAGTTCATCCAGAGTGGTCAGAATTTCTTCTTCACCAATATTTTCTCTGTATTTTGTATTTAATCGCATTCCCAATCGGTCTCCGCCGATGTGGAGATTATATTTCCCGTAAGCTGTTCCTACAAATCCGATTTCAGCATTGGGAGATCTTCCGCATCCGTTAGGACATCCGGTCATTCTGATGGTAATATCGTCTTCTAAAAGACCATACTTTTCAAGAATAGGTTCTATTTTGGTCACTAAAGAAGGTAAATAACGTTGTGCTTCTGCTAAAGCCAATGAACAGGTATTCAAGGCAACACAGGCCACAGAGTTTTTACGTAAAGCACTTGCTTTTTCAGTAGCATCTGAAATTCCGTATTCCTTTAAAAGATTTTCTATAGTTGCTTTATCTTCTTCATTAATATCAGCAACAATCAGGTTCTGGTTACAGGTAAATCTGAAATTGACATTAGCCGTTTGAGCAATCTTTAACAATCCGGATTTTAAAGGATAGCCTTCAATATCAAGCACTCTTCCGTGTTCTACGAAAACAGTATAAAACCATTTTCCTTCATGGTTCTGCGTCCATCCGTAACGGTCTTTTCTCTGTTCAAACTTAAATGCTCTGGCAGGTTCAAAACTGAATCCTGTTCTTTGCTCTACTTCGGTTCTATATTGATCGATGCCCAGTTTATCGATGGTATATTTTAATCTTGAAAGCTTTCTATCACTTCTATTCCCGAAATCACGCTGTACTGTAATAATTTCGTACACTGCTTTTAAAGCTTTTTCTTCAGAATCTACGAATCCAAGAACTGATGCTAATCTTGCGTAAGTGGCTTCATTTCCGTGAGTAGCACCTAATCCGCCGCCGGCAGCAATATTGTATCCTACAATCTGATTGTTTTCAATAATGGCAATCAGAGCGATATCGTTAATAAATACATCTACATCATTATTGGGCGGAACGGCAATTCCGATCTTTAGCTTTCTTGGCAGATATCTGTCCTGATATAAAGGATCTTCTTCTGTTTTTCGGTCTATAAGCAACTCATCATCAATCCAGACGTCATAATAAGATTTGGTCTTCGGAAGACACATCTCACTTATTTTACCCGCAAGCTCATACGTTTGTTGATGCAATGGTGATTCTGACGGGTTTGCAGTACACGTTACATTTCTGTTCACATCACCACAAGCCGCAATAGAATCAAGATGATTCAGGTTAAAATTCTGAATGGTTGGTCTTAAATGAGATTTTAAAATACCATGCAGCTGAAGCGTTTGTCGGGTCGTTATTTTAATGGTTCCCGTAGAATGATCATTCGCAATATCATTCACTCCAATCCATTGGTCTGAAGTTAAAAATCCACCGGGAAGCCTTAGTCTTATCATGTAGGAATACAGCCATTCCAGTTTTTTGGAGACACGCTCTTCCCTTCTGTCCCTGTCATCCTGCTGGTACATTCCATGGAACTTGATTAGGGTCTGATCGTCTTCTCTTATGGCTCCTGTAAAATCATCGGCAAGGCTTTCCTTTAAGGTTCCTCTGAGTCCGTTGCTTTGGGTTTTAATTCTTTCTACGGGGGAAAGGTTATCTTTTGGGTTCATTTATTTTTCTTTTAAGGGTACAGGTACTTTTTTAATAGACATCTTTAGCATATCGGCCGTTGAGTTCCATTTCTTCCAGATAATGAATCGCTTCTTCCTGACTGCGTTTTCCATGATGCTGAATAATATGTAACAGTGTATTTTCCACATCACGGCTCATGGGATCTTTGGTTCCGCATACGTAAACAGAGGCTCCGTTTTCAAGCCAGTAAAAAACTTCCTGTGCTTTTTGCTCCAGTTTATGCTGAACATATACTTTTTCTGCTGTATCTCTTGAAAAGGCAAGATCTAAATGAGTTAAGCTTCCTGTTTTAAGAAAATCCTGAAGTTCTGCCTGATAAATGAAGTCTGATACAAAATTTCTGTCTCCGAAGAACAGCCAGTTCTTCCCTTCTGCTCCAACAGCATCACGTTCCCAAAGGAATGATCTGAAAGGGGCAATTCCGGTTCCGGGGCCAATCATGATAATATCTTTATCAGACTCCGGTAATCTGAAATGGCCTGCATTCTGAATATAGAACTCAACTTCTCCGCCTTCACTGAATTCGCTGAGATAACCGCTGCACAGACCGTTGTGTTTCTGGTGGTCAATAAAGAATTCCGATCTGGCAACGGTAATATGAATTTCATTTTCTCCATGGGCTTCCGGAGAAGACGAGATGGAATACAGGCGGGGTGCCTGAGCGGTTAATATCTGAATGACTTCTTCAAATTCTTCTGCGTTTTTCACAGGATAAATTCTGAGCAGATCAAGAAGACTTAAGCGAACTTCCGGAATGGAATGTCCTGTGATCTTTGCATATTGAACCACTACAGTTTTCAGTAAATAGCTAATATTAAGATGCTTTTGCAAAAGTTCTTCTACCGTATCTGTAACTTTTGAGGTTTCGATTCTTTTTCTGGGATCAATTCCCGTTACAGCAATAATTTCATCCACTACAGATTTTGCATTGAAAGGAATAACACCCAACGCTGCACCGGGCTGGTAACTTAAAGCTTCTTCTGTTTCTATTTCAATGTGATAGGTTTCTTTTTCAGAGGTGATATCATTCAGATTAATAATGGCTGATACTTTTCCCAGATATTTTTTTCTTCCTGTTGAAGCCTTTTGAGCAGGTGTATTTTTAACACTATTAACAGCGCTTTTATGAACTGCTTCAAAGATATGTTCTATCCAGTTTTGGGCATCCTGTTCATAATCAATATCACATTTTTTTAATGGAATGATACGTTGTGCTCCCAATAATTCAAATCGGGAATCTACGTCCTCTCCTGTTTTGCAGAACAGAGGATAGCTGCTGTCTCCCAATGCGAGAACCCCGAATTTCAGAGTACTGAGGTTGATTTCATTCTCATAAATATAATCATAGAACTTCTTGGCCAGTACAGGCGGATCTCCTTCTCCCTGAGTGCTGATTACCACGAAGAAAAACTCTTCTTTTGAAAGGTCTTTAGATTTATATTGGGAAAGATCTGTTAATTTAACCTGAATTCCTTTCTTCTTGATGATTCCTGCAAGTGATGTGGCTAATTTTTTACTGTTTCCGGTTTCTGTACCATAAGCCAATGTGATTTTCTTCACCGTGTTTTGTTCCGGCAGAGTAACTTGTAAAGGGGGCTGTACAGCGGTAAGAGGTACTCCTGCTAATCCTGCGAGGTATCCGCTTGCCCAGATGGACTCATCTCTGGAAAAATCGCTGGAGATTTGTTTAAGGATATTTAATTTAGTTTCAGACAGCATATTCGAAGAAATTTTGAGTTTTTGGTACTAAGCTTCCGTTTTCAACCGATTTAAAATAAAGGTCTTCCTGCTCTGCATTTTCCAGCCATGAAAATTCTTCATGGAGGTTGACCACTTTTCCTATCACCACCAATGATGGCGAAGCGAAGGATTTATCACCTAATGTTTTACTGAAATCCTCAAAGGAAGCAGTATATACTTTTTGGTAAGGTGTTGTAGCCTGTTCAATCACGGCAATTTTTTTCTCGCTGGAAATATTCAATCTGTTGAATTTCTCTACAAGATCGGTCAGGTTGCCTTTAGACATATAGAATACAAGGGTATCTTGGGTTGCCGCAAGTTCTTTCCAATAGTCTTCAGAAAGAATTTCAGACTTATAATACGTAAGAAAACGAACAGATGTTGAATATCCTCTGGCTGTTAAAGGCATTCCTGCATAGGCCGCAGCTCCCAAAGCAGCTGTAATTCCAGGGATAATCTCAAATGGAATATGATGTTGCTTCAAGGCTTGTAATTCATCCAGAATATTAGAAAAAATGGAAACATCTCCACCTTTAAGCCTTACCACAGTTTTGTTCTGCAAAGCATGGTCTACCATTAAAGTATTGATAAGTGATTGAGGTGTAGACGCATTTTTGCTGCATTCTTTGCCCACATAGATAACCTCTGTATCTTTATGAACGTAAGTTTCTAAGATCTCGGGACTTACGAGACGATCAGCCAGAACAACATCTGCTTTGGCAATGGCTTTTACGGCTTTTACTGTGATTAAATCAGGGTTGCCAGGCCCTGCACCGATAAGGTAAACCTTAGGTGATTTTATAGTTGTATTCATTGAAATCGGTCTTAGTTAAAGGATTTTAGAAGAGCCCTTCAAGAGAAAGATACCTTTCTCCGGTATCGTAATTGATAGTCAGAATTTTAGCTCCCGCCTGTATTTGCGGTAGATGTTTTGCGATAGCAGCTAAAGCGGCTCCTGTGGAAACTCCAACAAAAAGACCTTCTTTTTTGGCTGCATTAATGGCATATTCATACGCTTCATCCTTACCTACTGTAATCACTCCGTCTAAAAGGGTAATGTCTAATATGGAAGGAATAAACCCGGCTCCTAGGCCTTGCAATGGATGTGGTGCAGGACTTCCGCCGCTTAATACCGGTGAAAGTTCCGGTTCTACCGCAATCACTTTAAGGTTAGGATATTTTTCCTTTAATGCTTTGGCAATCCCTGTGATATGTCCGCCGGTACCCACTCCTGTAATCACATAATCCAGGCCTTCCGGGAAATCTTTTAAAATTTCCTGTGCTGTGGTTTCTACGTGTATTTTTACGTTGGCAGGGTTATCAAACTGTCTCGGAATCCATGAATTGGGAGTTTCTTCTGCTAATTCGTTAGCTTTTTCAATAGCTCCTTTCATGCCTTTTTCTCTTGGCGTAAGCACAAATTCAGCACCATAAGCTTCCATGATTTTACGACGTTCTATACTCATGCTTTCCGGCATTACCAGAATAAGCTTATATCCTTTTACTGCAGCCACTAATGCCAATCCTATTCCTGTGTTTCCACTGGTAGGCTCAATGATGGTGCTGTCTTTATTTAATAATCCTTTAGCTTCCGCATCTTCAATCATAGCTAATGCAATTCTGTCCTTGATGCTTCCGCCCGGGTTGCTTTTTTCCAATTTGATCCAGATTTCGTGATCTGAATTGAATAAGTTATTGATCTTTACAACTGGTGTATTTCCAATGGTTTCTAGTGCATTCTGAAATTTCATATCAATACAATTTTTTGTTTTTTCTGTTTTTATATTACAAAGGTTAATGATTCCGGCAAGGGATTGTTATCCTTTATTCTTATTTCACTTTTATTATAAACCAGAGAATTGGGGGGTACATCCTGTGTAATCCACACATTTCCTCCGATAATGCTATCCCTGCCTATAGTAGTATTTCCACCCAAAATGGTTGCTCCCGAATAAATAATAACGTGGTCCTCAATATTGGGATGCCTTTTCTGGTTGGCTTTTTCTTTGGAGACATTCAATGCACCAAGGGTTACTCCCTGATATATTTTGACATGATCGCCAATGACGCTTGTTTCTCCGATAACAATTCCGGTTCCATGATCGATGAAAAAATATTCTCCGATCACTGCGCCGGGATGAATGTCTATTCCTGTTTTACTGTGTGCATATTCTGAAATAACGCGGGGTAAAACTGGTACTTCCTGATTCCAGAGCTGATGGGAAATCCTGTAAACATAGGTTGCAAAATATCCCGGGTATGCAAGGTATATTTCTTCTAAAGAGGCTGCCGCCGGATCAAATTCAAGAATGGATTGTGCATCCTGAACGAGATGACTGTAGATCTGGGGTAAAGCATCAAAAAAAGCATTTACCTGTATTTCGGTAAGGTCTTCATCTTTTGTTATTGTATTAATCAGGGTGAAAAGATGAGCATGTAGCTTATCAAAATCCTGTTCCAGTTGATCGGCAGTATTGATGGGCTGTGGAAGAAACAATACTTTATACAATTCTGTTACGAAAACCTTTACCCTCGCTCTGTCAAAGAATCCATGGGTTTTATTTTCTTTACTTTGTTGAATTCTTTCAATGAATTGGTTTGAAACTGACATTTTCTTTACTGGATTATGCAGGCTGCCACCGTTGAATTAGATGTTTCATCTACCAAAATGGCAGAACCTGTTTTTTTGTTATTGATAAAACTATCATAAACCAAAGGTTGTGCCGTTCGGAGTCTTACTTTTACCACTTCATTCAGCTTTATGTCGCCTTCAGCTTTTTCCTGAGTAAGGGTATTCACATCAATTTTATAAGCAATCTCTTTTACTACAGCTCTTATCAGTCTGCTGTTTTGTTGGAGTAAATATTTGTTACCCGGTTGCAGTGATTTCTGATCCAGCCAGCACAACAGAACTTCAAGGTCTTTTTCAATGACAGGGAGCTGTTCTTCGGTAGCGAAAATATCGCCTCTGCTGATATCCACATCATCAGTTACATGAATAACGACTGGCTGTCCTTCAAAAGCTTCTTCCTTCTCAATTCCGTTGATCTCTATTTTAGCAATTTCACTGGTAATGCCCGCCGGAAGAATATGAATTTTATCTCCTTTTTGAAACGTACCGCTTAAAACCTGTCCTGCATATCCTCTGTAGTCATGCAGCTCTTCAGTCTGAGGGCGGATTACATACTGAACCTGGAAACGGCTTCCGGTATTTAATTCTTCGTTCAGTGTTACATTTTCCAGATATTCTAAAAGCGAAGGCCCCTGATACCAATCTGTCTGAGAGGATCCGGAAACGATATTGTCTCCTTTCAACGCTGAAATCGGGAAATAGCTTACATCATTTAATCCAAGACTTTCTGCAATTTTAGCATAATCTTCTTTGATGGTTTCAAATACTTCCTGCGAGTAGTTCACCATATCCATTTTATTGATGGCTACGGCTACTTTCTTCAGTTTTAATAATGAAGCTATGATGGAATGTCTTCTGGTTTGTTCAATCACTCCTTGTCTGGCATCAATCAGAATGACCATCAGATCAGAGTTGGACGCTCCTGTAATCATGTTTCTGGTATACTGTACATGGCCGGGAGCATCAGCAATGATGAATTTTCTCTTAGAGGTTGAAAAATACCTGTACGCAACATCTATAGTAATCCCCTGTTCTCTTTCTGCACGTAATCCGTCTGTCAGAAGAGCAAGGTCTACGCCGTCATCATTTTTGTTTTTAGAATGTTTCTCCAGTACTTCTAACTGGTCCTGTAAAATACTTTTACTATCGTATAGCAGTCTTCCGATAAGGGTACTTTTACCGTCATCTACGCTTCCTGCTGTTATAAATCTTAATATATCCATCTGTTTGTAATTATAAATGATAAGTGATTGTTGATAATTGATTGAAAAACTTTGAATAATCATTTATCAATTATCTTTTATCAATGATTAAAAATAGCCTCCTTTTTTACGGTCTTCCATAGCGGCTTCCGTCACACGGTCATCAATTCTGGTTTCTCCGCGTTCGGAAATTCTGGTGGCTACAATTTCTTCAATCACGGCATCTATGGTGATGGCTTTAGATTCTACTGCCGCGGTACAGGTCATATCTCCTACCGTTCTGTATCTTATCTTTTTTACGGTGATTACATCATCAGTTTCTAATGTGGCGTGATGAGAATTGGCAATCCATTGTCCGTTAAGGTCTACTACTTCCCGGTCATGCGAAAAGTAAATGGAAGGAAGTTCAATTTTTTCTCTGCGGATATAGTTCCAGATATCCAGTTCTGTCCAGTTGCTGATGGGGAATACCCTTACATTTTCTCCTTTATGGATTTTTCCGTTGAAAATACTCCATAATTCAGGGCGTTGAAGTTTAGGATCCCACTGTCCGAATTCATCACGAACCGAGAAGATCCTTTCCTTAGCACGAGCCTTTTCTTCATCTCTGCGGGCTCCTCCGATACAGGCATCAAATTCAAATTCTTCAATGGTATCCAGTAAAGTGAAGGTTTGTAACCAGTTTCTGCTTGGGAACTTTCCTTTAGGTTCCGTTAAACCTTTCTTTTGGATGGTATCTTCTACTTTACGAACGACCAAATCAACTTCTAATTGATCGGTAAGCTGATCCCGAAAATTCAATACCTCCGGAAAATTATGTCCTGTATCCACATGAACAAACTTAAAAGGTATTTTTCCGTAACGGAATGCTTTTGAGGCTAAATGAGCCAGTACAATACTGTCCTTTCCACCGCTGAACAGAAGTGCCGGACGTTCAAACTGTCCTGCGACTTCCCTTAAAATGTAAATAGATTCAGCTTCCAACTGATCCAGATAATCTAAATGATATGTTGACATGTTTTTCTTTTTTTATTGATGAATATGCAGACCGCATTCTTTTTTATTGGCATCTTCCCACCACCAGCGGCCTGCTCTGAAGTCTTCTCCTTCCTGAATGGCTCTTGTGCAGGGTTCACATCCGATGCTTACAAATCCTTTTTTATGGAGATAATTGTAAGGCAGCTGATTGTTTTTTACATAATCTGTCACCTGCTCAGTACTCCAGTGAAGAAGCGGATGAAACTTAATGATCTGATTATCTTCATCCCATTCCAAGTCCGGCATATTCTGTCTGTTTGGGGAATGCTCAGCTCTTAAACCGGTGATCCAGATTTTATATCCTTTTAAAGCAGATTTCAAGGGATGTACTTTTCTGATGGCGCAACATGCTTTCCTCTGCTCTACAGATTGATAAAATGAATTAGGACCATTTTCTGATACAAATTTTTTCAGTTCTTCAGTGTCCGGGTAATAGGCTTTGATTTCTTTTTTGAAGAAGGCTTTTGTAGAAGCCCAGGTTTCGTAAGTCTGCTCGAAAAGCCTTCCCGTATCCAATGTAAAAATGTCTACATTCAGATTTTTTACTAAATGAGTGATGACCTGATCCTCGTAGCTGAAGCTTGTTGAAAATACTACTCCACCCGGAAATCTTTCTGTCAGTAATTGTAAAAGATCAGTTTGAGAAGCCTGTGAAGAGGTTTCTTTCTTCAGTTTTTCGAACTCGTTTTTCAGACTGTTTTCCATTTCCATTCAAATTTGTTGATGCAAATATATATAAAATTCTATAACTCCTATCAAAATAGTAGAATATAAGTAGAAAAAAAATTATTTTTTGTTGATAAACGAGGTCAGAGTCGCCTCCATCATGCTTTTTCTGGTCTTTTCACGTACAATGATTAACTCATTTCTAAGGTAACATTCTGCTTCATCTACACAATCATCACAGGCTTCGTAGAAGTTTAAAGATACGCAGGGCGTTAATGCAATAGGGCCGTCAAAAATACGGTAGATATCCGCCAATGATACTTCATCAGGAGATTTAAGAAGGTAATATCCCCCTACTTTCCCTTGTTTGCTGTTAACAAGTTTAGTTCTTTTAAGCTCAAGAAGGATTTGCTCCAGAAACTTTTTGGGAATGTTTTCATCCTGTGCAATAATAGAAGTGGACAGATAGCCTTGATTGTAATTTCTTGCTAATCTGACCATTGCTTTCAGCGCATATTTGCAACGTTTGGACATCATAATCTACGCAAGTTATAACAAATTATCTGATAAATGAAATGTTTTTATGGAATGAAAACTACAGCCATGAAATAATTTTTATATAAGGAATGGTTTATCAACAGAGCTTTACAATCTCTAGGGGTTTTTATATTCTTTTTTAAAGACAGACGGAGACTTGCTTCTATAGGTTTTGAATATTTTATGGAAATGGCTAACATCATTAAAACCAAGTCTGTCTGCAATTTCACTGATGTTGTAGTTGCTTTGAAGCAGAAGTTTTTCAGCAGCCTTTACCTTATATTGAATGATGTGTTGTTGAATGGAAAAACCAGTCTCCTTTTTGATGTAGATGCTGATATAATTTGGGGAAAGCAGAAATTCTTTAGCTAGGTTTTCTATTTTCATTTTGTCTGCATCCAGAAAATTAACATTGATGTAGTATAAGATCCTGTCTATTCTGCTGAGATTTTTAGAAACCCATTTTTGATTGATGGCATTGCTCATGGTATTTCTGGTGAGAATGGTGAAAATTGTTGAAAAAAGATCTGTTGCAATTTCTTTATTGTATAAGTTTTTGTGGCTGAATTCATGCAAAAGAATACGGGATAGCTGAAGAAGGTGCTCTCTGCCTGATTTATTTTTAATCACAGATTCATACACAAAAGACCGGTCCTCCATCAGTAATTGAATAATTTTTTTCAGTTCATTTTTCTTGTTCATCAAAAGGGTTTCCCAGATATATTCCTCCGTAAATTTTATATAGATGAAACTGGTTTTGTTTTGGATAGTAAATTCATGAGCATCACTGGGTCTTAGAAGGAATACATCTCCTTTTTGATAGGGAAATGTAATGCCGTTCAGATGATGGGAACCTTTTCCATTTTCTATGATAATCAGCTCATAGAAGTTATGGTTGTGATATTCAATGTCCCAGATTTCCTTTTCGATTCTGAAAACGTTGAATGAATTGAAATTGATAATTCTTTTCATAGATAATGAATTTTTACAAATTTAAGATTAATTTTTACAATAATAACGAACGGTTTAATAGTCAATTTTGCAGTATAAATACATGTAAAATGAAATATATAAGACAATCAGTAATGGTACTTGCTGCAACGGTATTTTTGGGGTCTGGTTTTAAAGCTAATGACTGTGTTGGAAAAGGAAATCCGGAAGATAAAAATCGTATGGTAACAAAGAAGCATTGGCCTAATGGTGCACAGTTGGTCATTTCCGTATCTATGCAGTTTGAAACGGGAGGCCAGCCTGAAGGAGCGGAAAGTCCTTTCAGTAATACTCCACTTCCTAAAGGGCAGCCTGATCTTCCTGCAGAAAGCTGGTATCGCTATGGTGGAAATGAAGGAATTTACCGTATGCTGGATCTATGGAAAAAGTATGACATCAAAGTAACCTCTCACGTAGTGGGAACCGCTGCCGAGAAATATCCGGAAATTGCAAAAGCCATTGCCAATGGTGGTCATGAGATTGCTGCTCATGGGATTTCATGGGATAACCAATGGAATAAAAATTATGATGAAGAATTACAGTTTGTAAAACAGGGGGTAGATGCTGTCGCAAAAATTACAGGACAGAAAGCCGTGGGATACAATTGTAACTGGCTGAGAAGAAGTCCGAATACCCTGAAAGTATTGCAGGAGCTAGGTTTCCTTTATCATATTGATGATCTCAGCCACGATGAGCCTTTCATTACCAAGGTAAAAGGGAAAAATTTTGTGGTTATTCCCTACACACTTCGTAATAATGATATTGTGAATATTGAAGGAAAACACTGGAGTCCGGATCAGTTTCTTGCCCAGCTGAAGTTTGAATTTGACAGGCTTTATGAGGAAGGAGCAAACAAAAGAAGAATGATGAGCATCAGTTTCCATGACAGGATTGGCGGAACACCTGCTATGGTTCATGCCATGGAGGAGTTCATCAAATATACCAAAGAAAAGCAGGGTGTGGTTTTTATGAGAAAAGATGATATTGCTAAAATGGTGATGAATGATCCTGATACTCCGGTTGATAATAGTGAAGCAAAATTCAATAATTAACAAGCTGTTTTCAAATTAAAATAATAATTCAAAAAATACTTTTATGAATAAGAATATAGCTTATCTTTTCCTTCGTTTATCGATGGGGATCAATTTCTTCGGACATGGACTGGTGAGATTAACCAAACTTAATGATTTTGCTGACGGGATGACGAAAAGCTTTGAAAAAAGCTGGCTTCCTCAATTGTTTGTGCAAATGTTCAGTACAACACTCCCTTTTTTAGAATTTATTATCGGATTACTGCTTATCATTGGCTTTAAGACTAGAATAGCAGCTATGGCAGGAGCTTCACTGATTATCCTGCTGTTATTCGGAAGCAGTACGGTTGAAAATTGGGAAGCAATGGGAATTCAAATGATCTATGCAGGATTATTTTATCTCCTGATCTTGAGAATGGATGATAATGTTCTTTCTCTGGATAGAAAATAGGTCATGATAAAAGACAAAGCAAGCTTGGAATAATCCCAATCTGCTTTGTCTTCTTAACTTTTTAGTCTATTCTTAGTCTTTTGAATATAAAAAATAGGCAAGTTCCCTATCTCCTTCTATCAGGTTTTCATTTCTGTTAAATCCACATTTAAGAAGTACTTTTTGAGAACCGATATTATCAAGATCCGTTACGGCAATAATATCTTTCTTTTCATCTAATGCAAGACAGTGACCAACAAGTGCCTGGCATATTTGGGTTCCGATACCTTTTCCCCAGTAGTTTTCTCCAAGGATATATCCGATTTCTGCCTGGTTGGGATTGTGATGGAAAGTTCTGGCCAGACACATTCCAACAAAATCATTATTTTCAGTATTAAAGATTCCCCATCTGCTGAATGGTCCTTCTTTATAGTCTGATAAAGCTTTTTCAAACATTTCTTTAAACTCTTCAGGAGATTTGTAAGGCAGATAACGGGTAACCTTCTCGTTTTTAAACAGGTCTAAAAATAAATGGAGTTCCTGAGGGGTAAATTCCCGTATAATGATGGTATCGTTTTTATAGTACATAAGAATCAATTGAGTTTGAAATCGATAAATAAAATTACGTAAATAAACTCACAATTGCCGATAAAACCTGGTAATATTCGTCATAAAATAAAAATGGGCTTAAAAAATTAAGCCCATCTTGTATTCAACAAGTGAATAACTAACATATCAATACTAAATTATTTTATTAAATGCATTTGTTTAAAAAGCTTTAAACCAGTTTGTAACCGCTTTGAAGTAGTAATCAGGAGGCTGGTGGCCAAGAAGGGTTTCATTTCCAGAATACTGTCCATCTTCAATATTGTATCGATATAGCGTTTGATCCTATTTTTTAATGAATTTTTGGGAAGATTTTCCTAAAGAAGTTTCAATATCAATTAAATAAGTTCCGCTTAGGAAGTGTTTAACATCAACCTTATCACCAACAACTTTAGCATTCATTTTTCTTCCAAACATATCATAAACAGAAATTGATTTAATTTTCCCTTTTGTTTTAATATTCAATACATCAGAAACCGGATTTGGATAGATAGAAGTTTCTGAGTTTGTTGTATCAACGTCTGCAGTGGATAATGCTAATGCACAAGGGGTTGTAATACTGCCATATGGTTGTGTATTGTATCCAAATTCAGTTACAGAATAACTTGAACCATTGGTCCCAACAATCAGTTTGAAATAGCCGTTAATATTGTAACCTTCGAATTGATTTCTAAAACCAACATAAGCGGTTTTGCCAGACCAGTTAGTGTATGTAGGAGTGTACACGTCAAGTTGTCCGGGAGTACCAATTGGGTAACCTATATTATTTGCATTCGTTATAGTGGTGCAAGCCGGAATTAAGCTAATATTTCTTGTTCCTGTTTCACATACTAATCCTTTCCAATAGGTTTCCAATTTTAATTGATTTGCTCCATAGTACCAAGCGCCATACCCTGCATCATCACTAAGCTCCGGGTTAATGATAAAATATTTCCAAGTTGCCCCGGAGTTGGTTGTTACTGTTGTTACTGTTGGGTTTGCATAACTTTCCAGAGGAGTTCCTGTAACTATTTTATAGGGATCTTTGTAAGAAAAAGTTAATGCCAAAGCTGTAGTTGATCCTAATGAAGTTACGCCTCCTGCTATAGCCGGATCTCGGAACGTAATTGATGAATTCAGGACCTGACTTTTAGGATGACTGGTTGCTGCACCATTTATGGTAAGTGTAGCAGTAGTAGGGCTTGTAACTGCTATAGCTGCTGTTAGTCCTGGTGGTAATGAAGAAGTGAAATGTGTTCCTGAAGTAAGAGTTGTTCCATTGGGTACGGCAAATGTTGCTCCGTTTAGCGTAATCGTTGATTTAGGGGCAGATGCTACTGTTCCATCTAATGACACGGCTCCATTATTGTTTAAGTTCTCTGTAAATGTACTGTTGCTAAGGGTTAATTTAGGTGGAGTATTGGCAACTCCGGTTGCGGCTAAGTTGGCAGGCTTCCATAAATTTATTCGCGAAGGATGGTTTAATGCTGCCAGCATTCTGTCAACTTGTCCATTGGTAAACATTTTATAACAACCGGAAGAACCATTGTATCCCATATAGTTTTCAACGTTTACTTTTTGTCCAAGACAATTGTTTCCAGTTGTACATCCTAATCCGGAAGAAGTGTTTTCTACAGGTGTGTCAGCAACTCCATCACCATCATTAGTTGGGTTTGCCGTTGAACATGGAATATTAAAGGTGTGTTGAAGATTTAACCAATGCCCAAATTCGTGAGTAAATGTATCAGAAAACTCGTTTGAAGCTACTGTACCAGCAGCATTAAATATATAACGTCCATTATAAACAACTCTGGCTGTATTTACTGAAGTCATGTATGAATCCGGATACCAGGCAACTCCCGATTGATATAAATCCTTATCAGCATATAGGTCATTTTGGATATACACATTCATATACTTTGTATTATCCCAAGCATCGGTGCCAATTTCTGTATCATATCCGCCTCCATTGCCATATCCTCCTTTGAAAGGATGAAAAATCACTCCGCTTGTTGCTTTTCCGGTTGGATCAATTTTAGCTAATCGAAATTCAATACTTAATGCTCCTCTGATAGATTGGAAATCAGGATCTACAGTATTTGAATCAGTGTTAATTCCATTGAAATTTAAATTGATTTGCTGCAGTAAGTCAACTACTTTTTGGTAATTTACTTTTACATTACTTTGAGATTCTCCATACACATGAAAAACCACAGGGATGATGTAGGTTGGATTGTTGGCCCTATTATTTAATGAATTTCTGTTTGATCCCCTTTTTTTTATGAAATCTTTGGTGTATTTCTCAAAATTTTCATAATCAGCCTTAGATTCAGGATGCAGTTCAAAATGTTTTTTCATCATTTCATCTGCTTTACACTCATGAGGTCTGTTTTCTTGAGCAAAACCTATTATTGGAAATAGGGACATAATTAATAATGATTTAATTTTCATGATTTTTTGGATTTGGGTGTTAATAAATTATTTTAATAATCAAATTGTTTTATGCTTAATCAACCTGTCTAATTGGATCCAGAATGATTTTAACTTGTCTGTAAATTTTGATAGTCAATATCTCCCATGCTTTTGTCCACAACTTTGCCATCCTTTATCATAAAGTATTGTGGGATAATGCTTATCCCATGATTTCTAATTTTCTGGAAACTCTTTCTTTAAAAAATTTTAAACAGGTTCAAATAATAATTTTGTGTGTTATGTGATGTTTTTTTAACTAAATCTTTCAGGGTTGAATATCTTTATCTCAACCGTTGGCTTTTGATCATTGGCAAGTTCAGAAACTGTTTTTCCGAAAATAGGTCCGAGACTTAAGCCCATCATTCCGCCACCCCCTGCGATAATCAGATTTTTTAATTTTGAAGATTGTCCCAGATAAGGAAGTCCATCCGGTGCACAAGGTCTGTATCCAAACCAGATTTCGGATTCTTTGGGCAATTTTACCTGGAAATCAGGCATGTACTTGGGAATAGACTGAACAATACCTTCTACTCTTTTCATATTCACTTTATCATGATGAGAAGCCAGCTCCATGGTTCCTCCAAAACGGATCTGTCCGTTCATAGGTGTTACTGCAACTCTTGCCTCCAATAATAATGCTGCATGCTCCAATCTGTTGACTGGATTTTCAGGGGTATGCATGAAAGAATAGCCTTTTCCGGGCATCAGTTGAATTTTGACACCTGCTTTTTGAGCCAATTCAGGTAAAAATGAACCTCCGGTCATAATGAAACGATCCGCTGAAAACTTTTTACCATTGGCGATTACTGCTTTAATGGTATTTCCTGCAATTTCGTAGCTTGTTACTCTATGTTGCGTATGGAAAATGACTCCATTGTTTTTAAGGTAAGAGATCATTTGCTTCATCAGCTTTACCGGATTCATATGGCCATCGCATTTGTAATTGACACCTCCTATAACATCCAATTGAACATTAGGTTCCAGGGCCTGAATATCTTTTTTGTCAAGGATATCAACAGGGAGTCCCAAACTGATGGCTTTATAGGCTAATTCTGTTTCTTCTTCGGCTACTTTTTCGGTTTTATAGAGCATCAGAATTCCGTTTTGATTCAATTCAAAATCAAATTCTTCTTTTCCTGCAATTTCATTGTAAAGGCTGCTGCTTGCGAGATTAAGATCTCTGATTGCCTGTGCAGAACGGTCTACATGGTTCTGATTGGAATGTTTCAGAAATTTTAAACCCCAGGATAAAAGTTGGGTACTCAGCGATGGCTTTACATAAAACGGACTTTTACTGTCGAACATCCACCGAATTCCCTGTGCAACAACTCCAGGAGCAGCCAAAGGGGTAAAATGACTGGGTACAATCATCCCTGCATTGCCATAAGAACAATTATTGCTGAGATCATTCTGTTCCAGGATTTCTACCTGCCAGCCTTTCTGTAAAAGATAATATGCTGAACTTAGCCCTGCGATTCCTGCACCTATAATCAGTGCTTTGCCTTTATTTTGTGTCATAACTCGTTACAAAATTTACATTACCTGAAATCCCAGCCAATAAGGGTCTTCGTCATCAATAATAATCTGATTATAGCCGGTAATTCTCGCCCAGCCTTCTACTGAAGGAATAATAGCCGGTTTGCCATCCACAGTAGCGGTTCCTTCAATTCTTCCTATAAATTGCGATCCGATATAGCTTTCATGGATGAATTCTTCACCTTCTTTTAATTTCCCTTTTGCATACCATTGAGCCATTCTTGCTGAAGTTCCGGTTCCACAAGGAGAACGGTCTAAAGCATTTTCCCCCACTAATACGGCATTTCGTCCGCTGGCTTTAGGATCTGTGGGATTTCCCGTCCACTGAATATGGCTTAATCCGGAAATATGTTCATTTTCAGGATGGATGAATTGATATTTTTCATTCAGCAACGTTCTTATGATCTTCCCATAGTGAATAAGCTGGCTTGCCGTGAAATCAGAAATATCTCTAAAGTTTTCCTGAGGGTCAATGATAGCGTAGAAGTTTCCTCCATAGGCCACATCAGCCTTTATCAATCCAAGATCAGGGCACTCCACTTCAAGGTCTGCAGCGTAAAGAAAAGATTTTACGTTGGTGAGTTTTACTGATTTTACTTTTTTCCCTTCCTGTATATAATCTATGAGAATAAGCCCGGCAGGCGTTTCAAGACGTAGTTTTCCCGGAATTTTAGGAACCACCAAGCCTTCTTCTATGGCAATGGTAACTGTTCCGATGGTTCCGTGTCCGCACATGGGAAGGCAGCCGCTGGTTTCAATGTATAAAACTCCGATATCATTTTCTTCATCAATAGGAGGATACAAAATACTTCCGCTCATCATATCATGGCCGCGGGGTTCAAACATCAAACCTTTTCGGATCCAGTCATATTCTTTCATGAAGTGAAGCCTGCGCTCCATCATGGAATTTCCTTTTAAAATAGGCCCACCACCCGCAACCAGACGTACCGGACAGCCACAGGTATGGGAGTCTATGCAAAAAAATGTTCTGTTCATACGGTTTCTAATTTTAATGATCCTGAATTTACTTCTCCATCTACAATTCTGCTGATCTGCAATGGGTTTTCATTCTTCAGTTCTTCGGGTAAGAATTCATCCGGCCAGTTCTGAAAAGAAATGGGGCGAACAAACCGTTTAACGGCATCCGGTCCTACGGAAGTAAAGCGTGAATCTGTAGTTGAAGGAAAAGGCCCTCCATGCTGCATGGCATACACCACCTCTACTCCGGTAGGCATTCCGTTGAATAACAGTCTTCCACATTTATCTTTCAAAAGATGAATGAGTTCAGAATTTTCACGAATATCATCCGAAGTTGCAGCTACAGTAATGGTTAGCTGTCCTTTTAAGTTTTGAGCAATCTGTATAAGTTCTTCTTGGTTTTCACAAGCGACAATGATTCCAAAAGGTCCAAAGACTTCTTCGCTCAGCACAGGATTATTAAGGAAGCTTTGAGCATTGGTTTTTATAATGGCTGCACTTCCTTTTCCTTCTTCAGTTTCTATTGAAGCAGTTACTTCAATGTCAGGCTGTGTTATTGCATTGGCCTTATGTTTTTCAAAGCTTTCATATATGCCATTGTGAAGCATGTGAGCAGGTGTAATTTCCTGGATTTCATCTTTTACTGCAGCGATGAAACGACTTAGGGATTCTCCTTTCACCGCAATAAACACTCCCGGATTGGTACAGAACTGTCCTACTCCTAATGTTAATGAGCTAATATATTCTTTAGCTAAAGCTTCTGCTTTGCTTTCAATCAAGTTTTCCAGTGCAAATACCGGATTAATGCTTCCCATTTCTGCAAATACCGGAATAGGATTTTCGCGACGGCTGGCGATGTCAAATAAAGCTTTCCCACCACTGAATGAACCAGTAAACGCCACTGCCTGAATATCCTGATGTTGGGTTAAATACGTTCCAATCTCATAGGATGTTCCGGTAATATGGTTAAAAATTCCTTCTGGCCATCCAAATTCTCTTACTGCGTTTGTTATTGCATCAGCCATCATTTGAGAGGTCTGAGGATGGGCAGGATGAGCTTTTACAATAACGGGACAACCTGCTCCTATTGCACTTGCTGTATCTCCTCCTGCTGTGGAAAAAGCAAACGGGAAATTACTGGCTCCGAAAACAACCACAGGTCCTAACCCTATATTGTACTTTCTAAGGTCTCCTTTCTGCTTCTCGGGCTGAGCAAGATCAATCCTTGGTTCCGTGTATATTCCGGAGGCTGCTGCTTTTGCATAACTTCTCCATTGTCCTACTGTTCTGGCTTTTTCACCGGTAAGTCTTGCCAGAGGTAATGAAGTCTCAGCATGAGCGGTGGTTAAGAGTTCTTCTCCTAAAGCTTCAATCTGATCGGCAACAGCATTCATTAATGCAGCTCTTTCTTTTATGGTTGTATTCTTCAGGAATTGATATGCTTCGGAAGCCATCTGAATTTTCAACTCAATATTTTCTTTTGATGTTTCTTCAATCATAGCTTTTGTTTTGGTGTTAATCTAATGTTGGTCGATTGGCTCTGCCTTCTTCAATAATCTTATTGACTTTTTGAGCTTCTTCACCCTGAAGTTCAAGACGTGGTGCTCTTACATACGGATTGCTGATGCCTTCAGCGGTGGCAGCCAGTTTAATATATTGGATAAGCTTAGGATGAATATCTAACTCTAATAATGGCATAAACCATCGGTAAATGGCAACCGCCTTATCATATTGTCCTGCTTTGGCGTAGTTGTACATGGCCATAGTCTCCTTAGGAAAGGCATCTACAAGTCCTGCTACCAATCCATCGGCACCAAGCATCAGGGTTTCAAGACAAATGGTATCTACTCCACCAAGAATTTTGATTCTTTTCCCAAAGCGGTTAATCATTCTGGTTACATTCGCTAAGTCTCTTGTAGATTCTTTAACAGCTTGAATGGTTGGATATTCTATAAGCTCATCAAACATCTCCAGCGTTACATAAATTCCGTAATCTACCGGGTTATTATAGATAAGGATCGGAAGATCTGTAGCAGCAGCAACGGCTTTAAAATATTCTACCACTTCACGACTATCGGCTTTGTAACGCATAGGAGGAAGAAGCATTAATCCATCAGCTCCCAACTCTTTTGCTTTTTGAGCAAAATTGACTGCATTCTTGGTTGTATTTTCAGAAAGATTAAGGATAACGGGAATTCTGCCCGCTGTAATTTTTTTAGCATATTGAAGAAGTTCAAACTTTTCTTCAGTTTCCAACGCGCTGGCTTCTCCTAATGTTCCCGCAAGGATAATCCCATGAACTCCGGCTTTAATCTGGGCTTCTGTATTAACAGCAAACATTTCAAAATCAATCTTTCCTTCTTTTGTAAAAGGAGTTAATACAGCAGGATAAATACCTTCCCAGTTTAGTTTTGTACTCATATCAAATAATATTTATTCAAAACTAAGTGAATTTCAAAACGGTAAATGTTAATATTTTAATAAATACTGACCGTATTTTAACATGTTGTTATTCGTGGTCCATTGTTGCTTCTTTATAATGCTTCAGATATTCTTTTGGGGAGTACTTCATAATGGATTTAAAAACCCGGTTGAAATTGGTCAAACTATTGAATCCGCTGTTAAAAGCAACAGAAGAGATGCTGTACATGCTGCTCGAGGTTAATAATCTGCAGGCTCTTTGTACCCGTAATTCATTAAGATATTGAATATAAGTAATTCTGGTGCGTTTTTTAAAGGATCTGCAGAATGCCTGAGGTGTCATACAGGCTTCTTTGGCAATAGCGTCAAGGGTAAGCTTCTGTTGAGTGAAATTTTTCTTAATATAATTTTGTGCATCTATAATTCGCTGGTCGTTTTCAGAGATATGATTTGGTAGATTCTTTTCTGAAGATAGCGGAATATGCAGCTGTCTGTTCTGCATCAGGTGGTTTAAAATCTTTATAAAGTCTATAATTTGTTCTATCCCTTGTGTCTTTTGTAAGGCTGCCATGCTTTCTCCTATACTTTTTTTTAATTTTAAAGCAACCTGAAACCCTACTTTTGAATGTTCGATGAAGTTTTTAAGTTCTTCAAATTCAGGTAAATCAAAAAAGGCTGATATTTTTTTATCAGGATCGAAGAAAATAGAAATAGCATGAACTTTTTGTTTTTCATTTTCAGCAAAATCACCCTTGAAAACGTGAGACTGATTGGCTCCCAGATAGAAAATATCTCCAGGTTCAAAGGTGAAAAGGTTTTGTTCTATGGCGAGAGTACCATGTCCCTTAAGGATCCACATGATCTGTGTTTCGGTATGCCGATGGAAGTAAGGATAGAAATTAGGCATAATATCTTCCTGAATACGGATACTTTTGTTGGTGTCGGCAGGGACTGAAAACTGAAGACTCTTCATAAATCAATACTTTATAAGACCAATGAATAGATAGGTTAAAATATTGCCGAATTTAAGCAAAATATGAACATTACATATGATATTAAAATACAAACTTTACATCTTCATAATTTTAATGAATAAAGGACTTCAAATAGTACAAAATCGTAACTTTAAACTTTTAAAATAAAAAGTATTCATAATATATGTTTTCAGCACAGACTTATCAAGACAGAAGAGCCGTATTGCAGGGCAATGTGGCCAATGGAATTCTATTATTTTTAGGAAATATAGAGAATCCTGTAAATTTTGAGCACAATCCTTATTATTTCCGTCAGGACAGTACTTTTCTGTATTATTTCGGGATTCAGGAGCCTAAGATTGCAGCAATTATTGACATTGATGAGAATAAGACGATTGTTTTCGGAGATGAACTGAGTATTGATGACATTGTATGGATGGGCAGACAGGAAACCTTGAAAGAAAAGAGCCTGAAATCCGGAGTACAGGAAACATTACCATATGCAGAGCTTTCTCAATACCTTCTGAAAGCACAAGCATCCGGCAGAAAGGTGCATTATCTTCCACCCTATCAGCCTTCTAATAAAATTGTACTGACAGATCTTTTAGGAATTAAAATAACAGAGTTACAGCCTTCTGTGGGAATGATTAAAGCTGTTGTAAAACAACGTTCTGTAAAAGAAGCTCAGGAAATTGTACAGATAGAAGAAGCCGTGAACGTATCCAATGAAATGCATCTTTTGGCGATGAGAATGGCCAAGCCGGGTATTAAAGAATATGAGATTGCTAATGCTATTCAATATCTTGCTGCTAACAAAGAATGTCAGATGTCTTATCCCCCGATTGTTACTATAAACGGAGGGATTCTTCATAATCATTACCGTCTGAATACCCTGAAAGACGGAGATCTTTTCCTTAATGACTCCGGTGCTGAAACGGCTATGGGATATGCGGGTGACTTAACCAGAACATTTCCGGTAAGCAAAACCTTCAGTACAAAGCAAAAGGAAATCTATGAGATCGTTTTGAATTCATTTAATAATGCCCATCATCTTTTGAAACCTGGAGTTAAGTTTAAAGATATTTATCTGAAAGCTTCTGAATATCTGGTAGAAGGGCTTGTTGATTTGGGATTAATGAAAGGAAATCCTGAAGAAGCAGTGAAAAACAATGCCCATACCCTATTTTTCCAGTGTGGATTAGGCCATATAATGGGATTGGATGTGCATGATATGGAGGATCTTGGAGAGCAATATATCGGGTATACAGAGGAAGAACCAAAAGATACCCAAACATTTGGCCTTAAATCTTTACGTTTAGGAAAAGCTTTAGAATCCGGATATGTAGTGACGGTGGAACCTGGTATTTATATGATTCCGGAGTTGATTGATATCTGGCAGTCTGAAAATAAAAATGCGGAATTTATTAACTATGATAAAGTAAATGAATACCGAAACTTCGGTGGCGTTCGTGTTGAAGACGATTTCTTGATTACAGATGATGGTTACAGGCTTCTTGGAAACGGATTGATTACTACGGTTGATGAAATTGAAAACTACAGAACAGAACATTTAGCGTAAGAAATCATATATATGAAGAATATTAAAAAAATAACGGCTATTGCCCTTTACTTCCTGTGTCTGTCGCCATTGGCAGCCCAAAAAACACAATGGACTCCTGATGGCAATGCTTATTATTCATTTACTAAAAATGGTGTTGGGATTATTGATGTGCTGAATCCCGGAAAAGATCAGGCTTTTTTAAGCAATAATGAATTGATTCCTTCGGGAAGTTCTACGGCTTTAGAAGTACAGAGTTTTCAGGTATCACCGGATGGTAAAAGTCTGTTGCTTTTCACCAATACCCAGAAAGTTTGGCGAGACAATACCCGCGGAGACTACTGGATCTTTGATAAAAATACCAAGAAGCTTACTCAGCTCGGGAAAGACCTGCCAACATCCTCATTAATGTTTGCGAAGTTTTCTCCCGATGGTAAAAAGGTAGCTTATGTATCTAAGCATAATATTTATATTGAAGACCTTTCCAATAATCAGCTTACGAAAATTACCAATGATGGTACAGACCGAATGATTAACGGGACTTTCGATTGGGCTTATGAAGAAGAATTCGGGACTCAGGATGGTTTCAGATGGTCTCCGGATGGAAATAAAATTGCTTACTGGAAGCTGGATGCAAGAGATACCAAAAACTTTCTGATGATTAACAATACAGACAGTTTATACTCATTTACCGTTCCTGTAGAATATCCGAAAGTGGGAGAAAACCCCTCTGGATGCAGCATCTGGTTCTATGATCTTGCCTCAAAGTCTTCTAAGAAAGCAGATATAGCTGGTGATGAAGTACAGCATTATATTCCCAGAATGGAATGGGTACTGGATTCTAAATCCGTTATTCTGCAACAATTAAACAGAAAACAGAATCAAAGTAAAATTATGGTGGCAGATGCTCAGTCAGGAAGCAGTAAAACCATTCATACGGAGACAGATGCGGCATGGGTAGACATCAAATCCCGTTGGAATGACAATGACCCAAGCGGCTGGGACTGGATTAACAATGGTAAAGAGTTTTTATGGCTTTCTGAAAAAGACGGCTGGAGACATATTTATAAAATAGATATGAACGGTAAAGAAACTTTGCTTACAAAAGATGCTTTTGATGTTATAAAACCAGAGTTTTTTGATATTCCGAACAAACAGATCTACTTTTTAGCCTCACCTACTAATGCTACTCAAAAATATCTGTACAAAGTAAGTATGCAAGGCGGAAAAGCCCAAAGACTCACTCCTGAAGCTTATACCGGATCTAACCAATATACCATATCTCCTAACGGGAAAATTGCGATGTTTAATAATAGCAGTGTTAATGCACGTTCAGCAGGTGCTGTGGTATCATTGCCGGAACATAAAGAACTTGTAGCTGCTAAGAGTACTTCAAAAGCAGATCCTGCAAGAGCTAAAACAGAGTTTTTCCAGATCACCACACAGGATGGAGCTACACTAGACGGATGGGTTGTAAAACCTAAAGATTTTGATCCCAACAAAAAATACCCGATTGTTTTCATGGTGTATGGTGAACCGGGTTCACAGACGGTAACGGATAATTTTAACGCAGGAAAAAATGGTTTATATATTGGAGATATGGCTCAGGATGGCTATCTGTATGTTTCCCTTGAAAATCGCGGAACCCCTGCTCCTAAAGGCCGTGAGTGGAGAAAATCTATTTACCGTAAAATAGGTCAGCTTAATATCCGCGATCAGGCGATGGGCGCTAAAGCCTTATTTGCAAAATGGTCTTATGTGGATACTTCCAGAGTAGCCGTATGGGGCTGGAGCGGTGGTGGCTCTTCCACATTAAATCTTTTAGGACAATATCCTGATATTTACCAGACCGGAATTGCAATTGCTCCGGTAGCCAATCAATTATTCTATGACAATATCTATCAGGAACGTTATATGGGACTGCCACAGGAAAACAGGGAAGATTTTGTCAACGGTTCTCCATTGGCTTATGCTAAAAACCTGAAAGGAAATCTTTTATTGGTTCACGGAACCGGTGATGACAATGTACATTATCAGAATACAGAAGTGTACATTAATGAACTGGTAAAATATAACAAGCAGTTTCAGCTGATGTCTTATCCTAACAGAACCCACTCTATCAGTGAAGGCGAAGGAACATCGTTGCATTTGGCTACCATGTTTACAAAATATTTGAAAGAACATTGTCCTCCGGGAGGAAGATAAATAATCAATGAAAGTCTCACAGGAATGTGGGGCTTTTTTTTGAGTAGGGAAGCTGGGAGATGGAAGTACTGGGAGTCGGATGGGAACGTTTGTCCTTCTTATTGATTTAAGAGGTTTTTTGGTAAGGAAGCTGGATGTATTTTACATCAGGTAGTGTGGCTATCTCCTATTAATAAATGTTTTTTAAGTAGTTAAAAGATTCTTCAGACGTTATATTCCAAATAGTAACTTCCAGCCTCCAAGTCCCATCTTCCGGCCTTTCATTTAACAAATTATCACTAATTTTGGGTAAAGAATTGCTAAAACCACTCAGTTGAAACTACCACTCTCCTATTATTTCAATCAAGACGTTCTTTTTCTTGCTCAGGATCTTCTTGGAAAAGTACTTTTTACAGATATTGACGGCGAAATAACAGCCGGAATTATTGTAGAAACAGAAGCCTATTTTGGCGTGAAAGATAAAGCATCTCATGCCTATGGTGGACGGAGAACGGACAGAACTGAAACGTTGTACAACCAAGGTGGAGTTTCCTATGTTTATTTATGTTATGGAATCCATCACCTTTTCAATGTAGTGACTTCTGTGGAGGATGATCCTCATGCCGTTCTAATAAGGGCTGTTGAGCCATTGATAGGGACTGAGATTATGGAACTCAGAAGAAATATGCCGGCTTCCAAAGCAGCGATTTCCTCCGGCCCCGGATCTGCTGCCAAAGCATTGGGAATTGATCGTTCCTTTAACAAAAAAGACCTGAATGGAAATGAAATCTGGATTGAAGATCATGGGATTCGGTATCCTTCTGATGATATTGTTACAGGGCCTCGTATAGGAGTGGCTTATGCCCAGGAAGATGCATTGTTGCCTTGGCGCTTTTTTGTAAAGGGCAACAAATATGTAAGTAAGCCCAACAAAATATAAATTAAGGAGCTAATTCATGTTTTATATTAGGATGATAAATATAACAAACAGTGGAGAACAATTGTAGTCTGAAAGAACTGGCCCAACTTTTCCTGAAATTGGGAATCACAGCATTTGGTGGGCCTGCTGCTCATATTGCTATGATGCAGCAAGAAGTTGTTGTGAAAAAAAAATGGATCAGTGAACAACATTTTCTGGATTTAATTGGAGCTACTAATCTTATTCCTGGTCCTAACAGTACAGAAATGGCCATTCACATCGGCTACGATAAGGGAGGATGGAAAGGCTTAATAATAGCAGGTTTATGTTTTATTCTCCCCGCAGTTTTTATTACTGGAATTTTGGCGTTTTTATATCATGATTATGGGCAAATTCCTGAGATACATCCTTTTATTTATGGCATAAAACCAGCTATTATAGCAGTTGTTATTGGTGCGGTTTATCCATTAGCAAAAAAATCGGTAAAATCAATATTTTTATTTATAATAGGAATTGTGGTATTGTTCGCTTCTTTATTAGGCATTAGCGAAATATATTTAATGTTTGGAGCAGGCTTTTTAGCTTATGTTTTATATTTTTTTAAAAACAGCCGTGCTAATACTTTGCAAAGTTTTATACCTTTTACTTATATTAAAATTTCACAGGTATCTTTCCGGCATACTATAGATGTTGAATTATTTCTGACTTTTTTAAAAATTGGTGCAATACTTTATGGTAGCGGGTACGTACTTTTTGCATTTTTAGATACTGAATTAGTACAAACAGGCTTGCTTTCAAGAACGAAGCTTATAGATGCAATTGCAATTGGGCAATTCACCCCCGGACCTGTTTTTTCATCGGTTACTTTTATAGGATATCAGATTAATGGGCTTTCGGGTGCAATTGTTTCAACAATAGCAATATTTCTTCCTTCATTTATATTTGTAGCACTTTTAAATCCGTTAGTTAAAAAAATGCGCAATTCAAAAGCATTAGCTGTATTTTTAGATGCTGTAAATGTAGCTTCCGTAGCAATTATAGTATCTGTTTGTTTTGTAATGGGTAAAGAAGCTATTACTGATTGGCGAGCCGTTGTAATAGCAATCCTAAGTGGTATTTTTGTTTTTAAATTTAAGAAAATTAATAGTGCAATTATTGTTGCAGGAGGTGCATTATTGGGTTTTATCCTATTTCAAATTTAAAGGTTTCTAATCATACGATCTATCTCAGCTACTGTTATGGGAGTTATTGGACTTAAACTTTTTTAAATAAAAAATGGCTTAAGATTAGCGATAATCTTAAGCCAAACCATTATTCAACATGAGAATAATAAACCAACTAAATTATATTTATTTAACAGCCTTAATTGGGGATAAGAATTTCTGATTTAGATTGATTTGAAGCATTAAGTTATGAAGGTCATAAACAATACCTGTTTTCTATTTTTAAGCTAATTTAATTGTATACAGACGGTAGTAGTCTTTAATAACTAAAAGTAATTTCCCGTCTTCAATCTTAGTTCCTCTAACCCAAACTCAGACTTATTATTGTTTGGTGCCTTCATAATAAAACTCCACATCAGCAGCAGCTGTTTTTTTTGTATTGATCTGTAAAGCTTTTGTTGAGATAAGATAGTTAACACTTCCTTCAGGATCATTGCCTACCACTCCTACTCCTACAGGGTTTACAGCACTCAGGACTTTAGGCGTTGCTACAGAATACACTTCGCCGGATTTGGGCTGAACCTTAATATGAGAGGCATCTACTTTCGAAACGATAACAATAGCATCATAATAATCTTGAGTAGCAATTCTTATAGTTCCTTTGAATGTTCCCAGTACGGGATCTATACTCTGACCTGATGTGGGTGTAAGATCATCATTATCATCACTGCTTTTACAGCTTAAAAACAGGCTTCCCACCAATACCATTAGTATAAAACTGCTCATCAGTCTTTGAATTCTTTCTACGTTCATAATTTTAATCATTTATTATTTACACTTCAAAGATGAATAAATGAGCAGTAAACCGGGAAAAAACATCTATAAAAGAAGAATTATGGTCTATGAATGGTTTTAAACACCTAAGAAAAAGCCTGCATTGTAAAAATACAGGCTTAACTTACAAAATAATAGATATGAAAAAATAGAAAAACTTATTATTTAAGTAATTATTAGTCCTTGTTATACAACCATTCATTCATATGTTCAACATCAACTTCCAGCCTCCATCTTCTGACTTTTTACTGAGCATCCCAAAAAACTCTGGTGGTAAGTTTATCGCCACCAATTGCAGTTGCAGCTTTAGCATAGTTGGTGCCATTGGTAGTTGCCTCTAATGTTGGATATTGAAGTCTTACAGGAACTTTTCCGCCCGCATTGGCAATAGCAGTGGGTGGAGCTTGTAAAATAGGATAATCTAACCTTCTGTAAAAATTCCAGGATACTACAGGATGATTATACATGGCAACCCACGCCTGCTCTCCAATAGATTTTTTCCAGTTGGCAGCATCATAAGGAGTGTTTGAAAGATAAGTCTGTGCATCCTGAGCAGATAAGCCCCATTCGAGAAAAGATGCCTGTACAGCATTTTGATAAAGAACATCAGGACTTCCGCCAATTCCGAATCTGGCTGCGGCTTCTGCCATATAAAAAGCCACTTCGGTATGAGTCATTATTTTTCCGGGAGTAACAGGAATGTAGGCAAAGAGCCCGGGCGCAGAAAAATCTGTAAAAACACCTGATAACCCGATTACCTGACCGATATATTGCCCCTGTACATCATGAAAGTATTGAGCTCTTCTGGGATCGGAAGTGATATTCAGAAAATCTATAAAAGGTTTTCCTCCAAAAAAATCATTCCGTCCACTATTGGCAAGGTTTTCAAACAATGGATTAAAGTTAGGGGTTTCTGCCTGGTATCTGAAATGAGCATTATCTGTTTCATTGATAATGACTCCTCCGATAATGGCTGTATTAATAGTAGATTGAGCCAATGAAGGATTAACGTCTGAAAGAGCAATTCCTAATTTTAGAAGCAGAGAATTTCCAAACTTTTTCCATTTTCCTATATCACCTTGATAAAAGATATCTCCTGAGCCGAAACTTCCTTCTCCTTCCTCCAGATTATTGATATCTGCTTTTAGGCGGATAATTAATTTTTCATAAATCTGTGTATCATCGTCGTAGATGGGAAGAGGAAACTTCTCATAATTAAGAGCCTGGCTGTAAGGAACGTCACCGAAAGTATCAACCATGGTTTGAAATGTATATACTGAGAGCATATCAATAATAGCCAATTGATTCTGTTTTTTTGCAGGCCAGGCATTTACTTCTGAGGCTGTCGGCTGAAATTGTTCTATAAGTTCTTTAGCCTTATTCAGATTGTTAAGAACATTCACATAATTATCTGTCCATACATTATTGGAGACATTTCTTGCCGTAAAATTATAATTGCTTTCACTTACGTAAGTTACTTCCTGCCAGTATTGCATAGTAAGACGGAAATTGTTCTCGTTGACGCTTGGAGTGGTCATATAATCGCTCAGTTCTTTTTCTGCATAGGTAAGAAGAGGCTCAGGAACCATACTGTAGGCTACATGGGGATCATTATTCACATTATCTGAGGTACAGTTCGTTAGGACCAGTGCTAAAACAGAGCTTATGATAATATTTTTCATTGTAATAGTTTTTAAAAATTAACTTTCAGATTGAAGGCGAAGTTTTTTGTAGCAGGCATTACTCCGGATTGGTATCCCTGGATACTTCCTGATGACAGGCCTGATTCCGGATCTGCATAGGGAAGGTTTTTGTGAATAATCCATAGGTTACTTCCTATCAGACCAAGGGTAAGGTTCTGAATTCCTGCTTTTTTTAAAAATTGATTGTTGAAGGTATAAGAAACAGATACCTGACGAAGTTTTATAAAACTTGCATCGTAAACAAATGCAGCTACAGGAGGATCGGTTTCCAGAGTCTGGCTAGACATGGAACGGTCTAGACGAATTGTATTTGGAACATAATGTCCCGGATTATTAGGATCCTGCATTACACCCGGTAAAATAACACCACCTCCGTTTTCCAGCGTATTTCTGATAGGATTTCCAAGGTCATTAAAACCTACAGAATCCGGATAAAGCCCTGTTCCATATCCATAATACTGATCCAGGGAAAATATTTTACCTCCTTTTTTCCAATCGATCTGAAAGCTTAGATTGAAATTTTTATAAGTAAAAGAATTATTTAATCCTGTCACAAAATCAGACTGAAAGCTTCCCAGATTATGATTGCTGTCATCCGTATGCAGATAAGCCCCATTAGCCCCTATAATTTTATTTCCATTGGGATCGTATACAAAATCCGATCCCCAGATGCTTCCATATTCCTCATTAAGAGGAGCATTAATGGTAATCCCGCCCTGTAATGTACCCAGAGTAATATTTTCTATACCTTCCCTTAGTGCAGTGATTTTGGTTTTGGGATTAGACCAGTTGATAGCCATGTCCCAGGTAAAATGATCAGATTTCAATGGAGTTATATTTAAAGTAAGTTCAACCCCTTTTGTGGTGAGTTCACCTGTATTCTGAATTTTAGACAGAGAGCCTGTTGCCAGCGAAATGGGAAGAGGCAATATCTGATTAAACGCAACATTCCGGAACCATGAGAGATCTAAGCCTACCCTGTTTTTAAAAAACTGCATATTGGTTCCTATTTCAAAATTTTTCAGTTTCTGTGGAAGCAGGTCGGCATTCCTTAAAGATGTATTGTAAGAGTATACAGGATTATTTTCTAAAGAGGCCTGAGGAATATATCTGTTTCTTAATTGATCAGCATTGGTATCCGAACCTACTTCTGCATAAGCTGCTCTTATCTTTCCGAAGCTTAACCATTCTTGTTTCAATAGATTGGAAAATACAACACTGGCAGAAACCGAAGGATAATAATACACCTGTTTTTCTTTAGGTAATGAGGTAGACTGATCCCTTCTGAAAGTTCCTTCCAGGTAATACGTGTTTTTATATCCTAAAGAAGCCTGCACAAAAGCCCCGTAAATATATTTTGTGTTGTCTATTGTAATAGGTTTGGCAGGAGTTGTAATCGAATTGGAGATGGTATAAAGATCCGGAATATATAAACCTCCTGTTGTTGTCTGTGCATTGGAATAATTGGACTGGACATTCACATTTCCGCCCAATAAAGCCTGCAGATTTAAATCCTCCGTAATATTCTTTTTATAAGTAGCAATAAGGTCATAATTGGTTTCTGTAAAACGAAGGTTGGTCACTGCATACCCCGATGGCTGTTCTATCAGATTAAAACTGAAAAAGGCTGGCATAGAACCCACAGCTTTTCTTTCTTCAGTAATCATTGTATATCCATCAATACCTACCCTTCCAAGAATGTTGATGTTTTTTGAAAGATCATAGCTCAGGCTGAAGTTTCCGGCAAAACGATCTCTTTTGTCATTCTGGTAATTCTGATACCGGGAGAAATAAGGATTATCCCAATAGGAAGGAGAAAGATTATCCGGTCCTTTTATATTCCATGTATAGTTTTTATTGTAAGTATCATAAAGATATTTCTGGTACTGAAGGTCTATATTGGTTGCCCACCACTGGCGGAATCCGCTCATAATATTATCGGTATATCCTGTGGAATTTCTTCCCTTAGTTCTCTGTGTAATATAATTGGCAAAAATGGTGGCTGTAAGTTTATCTGTAATCTTATAAGATGCATTTCCTCCAAAATTGTTTTTCATTAAAGAAGAATTAGGCATAATGTCCGTAGCATTGGTATTAGAATAGCTTAGCCTGAAGGTTGCTTTGTCATTTCCACCACTCAGAGCGATATTATTGGTTTGGTTAATAGCCTTTTCAAAGAAGGTAATCGGTCCGTTTTTAGCCGCTACCCATGCCGTTTTCTTTCCGAAATTCTGAGAATTCGGGATGAATGCATCATATTGCCATACCATAAGATTGGGATCATAGGGAGCTCCATAAGAAGCATCATGCCAAAAAATAGCCATGGGTGAATTCTGATACAGCGGAAACACATTTCCCCAATATCCCTGCCCGTATTGAGTCTGGTATTCAGGGAAGGTAGATTTGTCAACCGCAGAAACAGAAATACTTCCACTATATTCCAGGCCGATACCTTGTGCATTTTTGTTCCCTTTTTTTGTGGTGATGATAATGGCGCCATTTTGAGCTCTGGATCCATATAAAGCTGTTGCAGCAGCCCCTTTTAATACATTTACGGTTTCAATATCATTAGGATTGATATCCGAAACAGGACTTCCGTAATCATACCCTCCAAATCCGTTCTGCTGTACTGTGGAATTGATATTCCTGTTGATAATAGGAACCCCATCCACTACAAAAAGAGCCTGATTATCTCCCAAAATAGATTTATATCCCCTTGAAACAGCATCTATGGAACCTCCAAAGTTGGTAGACTGTCTGATTTCAAGCCCTGCCACTTTTCCGGACAAATTATTCAAAAAATTGGTAGTGGGATTTTTGTTGATATCTTCACCTTTAACTTCCTGTGTAGAATACCCCAGAGATCTTTTTTCTCTTTTAATGCCTAGTGCAGTAACAACAATTCCCTCAATATTCTGGGTCTTAAGGGTGTCTTGCTTGTTTTGGCTGAAATAGGCTTCACTTCCGATAAAAAAAGCGACGCCTGCACTTAAAAGCTTCAACTTGTATTTCATAATTATTGATTTTGTTTATTGTTTAATCAAAATTCAATAATTGGTGAAGAATATAATGAAATCTATATATGAATGGCGGGATGCAGTCTACTAAAATATGAGTAATGAGTTGCGGAAATTATTTTGCTTATCCCCTAAATAGAAAGACAGGAAGCCTTTAAAGTATTTCTACTTTTTGAAAAATTACAATCTTCACAAATAGTATCATTGAAGGGTTGAACATTCCCCTCTTCTGGAGGGTGGCAAAAATTCAAAGGATTTTTGACGGGGTGGTTTTAAAAATTACAATACTTCATCACGCGTACTACAAATCAATAAACGGCTTGTAAGTTCGTCCAATTGGCAGCTTTTTCCCTTTTACCTGTACAACAGTTGCAGATTTAATCTCTATTTTAGGTTTAGAAATAATATAAGATTTATGAATACGCGTAAACATGTTTGGATTCAGGTTTTCCTCTATTTTACTAATGGGCATTTTGAAGGTGAATGTTTCCGTTTTGGTGTGAATATGTATGTATTCCCTTAAACTTTCGATATAAAAAATATCCTGAAGAATAATTTTAACCTGTTTTTTTCCACTGTTAATAAAGATATAATCGCGCTCAGCTATTTCTAATAAGGCGTCTTCCGCTTCCATTAAATATTTAAACTTCCCAACGGCTGTTACAAAACGCTCATAAGGAATAGGTTTCAGCAAATAATCTGCGATATCCAGTTCATACCCTTCTACGGCATATTGATGATAGGCTGTTGTTACAATCACAAACGGAGGATTCTTTAGTTTTTTCAAAAAATCAAAACCTTTTACCACAGGAAGATGAAGGTCTAAAAACATTAAATCTACCTCATGAATACTTAAAAGATTGCTTGCGTGCACAGCATCAGAACATTTACCTATAAGATTCAGTTCCGAATCCCGGGAAATAAACGTTTCCAGAATTTCTGCTGCAATCGGTTCGTCTTCTACAATAATGCAATTGTATTTTTTAGAGGCTGGATGGATCATTGAAATCAATTTTGAGGTGTACAATATATCGGTCAATTTTATCCTCAACACTCAGTTTATGTTTAGGATAAAGCAGTTCAAGCTGGCGGCGAATGTTTTTCAGTCCTATTTTGGTAGAATGCTGATGAGGTTCTTCTTCTTTGGAATTCTCAATACAATAGCTAAGAATTCCGTCTTTCAGTTCAATATCAATGGAGATAAAAGCTTCTCCAAAACTTTCGGAAACACCATGTTTAAAAGCATTTTCAATAAACTGAATCAGAATAAGGGGGGAGATTTCCTGAGAAGGATTATCAATGTTTTCCTGAAAATGGACACTAAGATGGTGATGTCTTATTTTCTGGATCTGTATAAAATCCTTAATATTTTCAATATCTTTTTCTATAGAAATATTTTTTTCGGCGGCTTCATAGATATTGTAACGCATGATTTTGGACAGCTGCAGAATCACATCAGGCGTTTCATCTGCCTTTTTAAGAGCCATTCCGTAGATATTATTCAATGTATTGAACAGAAAATGAGGATTAATCTGGGCTTTTAACATCGTAAGTTCCTGATCCAGTTTTTCCGATTTCAATTGAGAAATTTGGTCTTTTAGCAGGTTTTTCTGTCTTGTAATTTCTATCCCGAAAACCAATCCTACCATAAAAATAAGATCCATAAAGGAATTAAATGCTACCAATCCATTGATAAGTCCGGAAGGTTGCTTTCCATCCAAAGTCTCTGTAACTCCATAGATGTATGGATAAATAATGTAATGAGTGAAAAACCGATGCCCTAAAACTGCCAGTATAACAATAAGAATGCAGAGAATATATTTAAGAATCTTGTTAATATGAACCTTTTCATATATGTACAACAAGGAATAGGCAAGAGGAATTTTAACCAGAAAATAACCTAGCTCCAGAATAAGTGTGTTCTGAAGCCGTAACTGCCATTTGAAACTTGGAAACTGATATCTTGACCAGTAAAAGTCAAGATAAGCCTCCAGAATATAGTACAATATCCAAAAAAGCAGATGAATATATAGCTTAGATTTATGATCTGATTTCAAACTTGCTGTCATTTAAAAATATAAAATAATAAGATTCAGTCAAATATAGAAATATAAAGTCTACCAATTTCTGCCATTAATCTACAAACAGCTTCTCAGTATTTTATTCAACCATTAAGAAAGCTTCTTGAATCTTGATGGTTCAAAATAAATACTCAATGGCAATATTCTTGAAATGTTATTGATTGATCTTTTTTAAACGAACTTCAGGAAGCATGAGATTGATAAAACTGAATATCAGTAGGACATTAAACTCGATCCCATTGGTTCCGCCACCTACTACAAACCAACCATTTCCCCAATGGATATAATAGATTCCCAATGCAAAAATTACAATGTTACATAGAGCAACTGGCTTTATAAACCGGTCTCTCCAGATAAGAAAAACAGAAACAAGGTGAGTGAATTTCACCAACCAGGCAAGGTAAAGCCCTATTGGAGAGAATCCTATGGTGTCCAGATAGTGAATGCCAAAATTGTTGACATCTCCACTAAAAATAGAGATTGCGCTATGCATAAGCAAGATGACTGATAATGCACATCTGAGGAAGTAGTTCTTTTTCATGAAACGAATATAGATATCATGGAGAAGTAATAGGTTGTATCATATATCAATTGCTTCTAACAGCATATGAAATTCTTTTTATTTTTTAGTATAAACTTCATAATCAAGTTTAATATGATCTATTTTTTTCTTAGGATAATAAATATGTTATTAAATTATTCTATAGCTATTCCTCTGCCCCATTTTTTTATTAACTAATTGTTACTTAATTCAAAGCAAAATTTAACATTTAAATTATTCCCTTTATTGTGATTTTTATAAATTTAATTCTTATTTTTACAGCATGAATGAAAGAAAATAAGAAAACCTGACTTGAAAAAAACCTTATATTTTAATCAGTAGCACCATTGTTCCCTCCAATATTCTTCTGATTAATTTGAAAAATTATATTCGGTTCCGATTCTAATACACAAATAACAATCAAATGCAAAAAGAGTGGCCATCCTGACCACTCTTTTGTATATGTATTCTTTTTGAGATTAATTGTTGTTTAGATTCTTCTTTAAAAACTCTTCCAGTTCCTTTTCGTGAAGATTTTTAGCAATGATGGTTCCTTCTCCGTTTATGATTACATTAAAAGGAAGCTCATCTATTTCATAGGCTTTCGCAACAGGGCTTTTCCAGAATTTTAAATCACTGATCTGTATCCAGTTGATATTAAATCGTTCAATTGCTTTCTGCCAGCTCTCTTTATTTTTATCCAAAGAAACCCCCAGGATTTCAAATGTATTGGCTTTCACCTGATCCGAATAGGTCTCATATAATTTTTTCAGCTCAGGCTGCTCTCCTACACACGGGGCACACCAGGTAGCCCAAAAATCAATAAGAACCAGCTTCCCTTTTAAACTTGAAAGTGAAAATGAAGAGCCGTCCGGTTTAGCCATGGTTATTTCAGGAGCCTTCTTCCCTACTTCAATTTTGTTTTGAGCGAATACAAATCCAGAAAACAGGATTAAAAACACTATGGTAAAACTCATTTTCATATTAATCATTTGTTGGATAATCCTTATCCAGCCAATCGGTTTTTATATTTTTAGGAAGATTTAAAAGCTTGCCATTTTTAAAGCCCATTTCCATCAATAAGTTAAATGCAGGACGGATATTCGGACATTTTACAAAAGGACAGCATCCACAATAGATTACAATTTCCTTATTTTTAGGAATATCTTTAAGATAATTTCTCAGTTTTTCCAGATTCTCAGGTTCATGGGTTGGACCTATGTCTACAGAACCTTTGATAATGGCCTCAGGACCTACTGAAATAATCAATACATCTTTGGTTTTGTGCTTTACAATTCTTGAGGCTAATAATGCCGGATCCATCAGCTGGCTGTCTTTCCAAGGATCCTGTGTTTGTTGTGCCTGACTGAAAATGGAGCAGACAAAACACACCATGATAAACAAATACTTCATACTTCTATTTTTCACAAATATAAATGATTTATTGAATTGTAAAGGGCTATACGCGTGTATTCTTCAGCTTTTATTAAGTGTTTTTATTCTTTTTAGGAGTAATATGGATCACATTAGCCGCTCCCGGCTCTATCATCAGTTGGGTTCCTAATCCTCTCTCCTGCTCCCGTCCCTGAATGGCTGAGCCTGTTGCCAATGTAAGTTTTCCCTGAAAAACAGGATGTGGCGGGATCACAAATATTTCAATTTCCTCTTCTTCAAGCTGAATAATAATGGAAGCAGCATCAATGTTATGGCGGGTTCCATCTTTAGCAACTGCAAATACCGGATAAGGTTTAGATTCTTTCATTATAATGATTTTTAACAAAGATAAAATTTCAAATGAATTCTCTTTTTGTATTTTAGTGGTGAAAAATGAATCACAGTCAATAATTGACAACAACTTCACTAATTTTAAAGTACTCTTTCATTCTATGGAAATCAATCTTCCTGACCATTGGTCAGATTTTATAAAAATTTTTACTAAAAAACATAAAGAAGACATTGTTTATGATGTGGTACGTGTATTCCGGACGAAAGAAGAAATAAGGGAACGTTATGATACTCACGAATTTGAAGAATTTCTTCCTGAATATATTCCTGTTGCAGATGATTCTGCTGGTCAGGTTGCGGTTATTTCAAAAAATAATAAGGATACAAAAGTCTATCTGAGCTCATATGGTGTGCTGCAGAAAGAGCTTTTAGAAGTTTTAGATCGTGATTTAATGCACTGGATGCAAAGGAAATTTCCTTTTGATAAAGTACAACATGTACTATCTGATGCTGACATTGAGAAAAGAGAAAAAGAAAACAGTTTGTTAGTGCAAAAAGTTTCTTTATTTCCTGTTATTACGGAGTTTTTGAAAGATCCGGTTTGTATTGAAGGCCTTGCATTACCTGAGAATTATGCCTCTGTAGAGCATATTTATTATTTTCAGGATGGATATCAATATAATTCGGTAGAGAATAAAGTTCTGGCAAGAGATGTTCCGGGAGAATTCAAACCAAGTTGGATTGTTTTGGCTTCCAATTATTTTGCTGATCCTTTTTTTATAGATCTGAATGAAGCTAAAGATGGGTTTCCCGTGTATTTTGCCTGGCACGGACAGGGAAATTGGAAACCTGTAAAAGTAGCTGAAAATTTGACTGAATTTCAGAACGTATTGCTTCAGATTCAAAGTGTAAGATTTGATAAAGCAGGATTAATAGATTATTTTGATGAAAATATAGATCTGGAAAATCCTTTATGGGAAGAAGTATATGCCAGTATTGAAGAGGAAGAAGAATGTGTTTCTAACTCAATAGAAGCTTATGAAGCAATGGGCTCAGAAGTAAACTTATACATTACTGATATTGGTCCCAATAAAATGAAGGTTATTGCATTACTTAAAAGAGAATTCGGACTTTCAGGATCAGAAGCTCTTGAACTCAGTAAAAAATCTAAAATATTGTTCAGGACAGGTTATACTCAATGGTTGGAATATGATCGTAAGCAACTGGAAGACCTTGGAGCAAAGGTCGGATTTGAGGCTTTAAGTTAAAAATCACTCAGAATGTTTTTGATCTTATGACTATCATCGTAATTTATTGCGATTTTTGAAAGTGTTTTATTCATTGAAGAATAAATAATTTATACATTTATATAAAGTATTGTGAATTAAAAAAACACCTTTATCATGGAAGAAACATTCCAACCCGATGCCATTATCATAGGAACCGGATTGGCAGGGCTTACTGCTGCCATGGAAATTACCAATGCCGGGAAAAAAGTACTGCTGCTGGATCAGGAAACCGAACAGAATATTGGTGGACAGGCTTTCTGGTCATTTGGCGGACTTTTCCTGATTAATTCTCCCCAACAACGAAGAGTAGGAATTAAGGATTCTTATGAATTGGCTTTACAGGACTGGAAAGGGACAGCCGGATTTGATCGTGATGAAGATTACTGGCCTCGTAAATGGGCAGAAGCTTATCTGAAATTTGCAGCAGGTGAAAAGTATGAATACATTTCCAAACTGGGAATCAAGCTGATGTTTATGGTTGGCTGGGCAGAACGAGGTGACGGATCAGCAAATGGGCACGGAAATTCTGTACCCCGTTTTCATGTAAGTTGGGGAACCGGAACAGGAGTAATAAAACCTTTTGTTGAAAAAGCCTATCAAGCAAAAGAAAAGGGTCTGTTACAGATGAAATTTCGGCACAGAGTCACAGAACTGGTTGTAGAAAACGGAAAAATAACTGGTTTGAAAGGGGATGTTCTTGAAAACGATTCTCAGGAAAGAGGTGTCGCTACCAATAGAAATATTATCTCACAATTTGAATATTCCGCAGCTCATATTATCATTGCCTCAGGCGGTATAGGAGCCAATCATGAATTGGTAAGGAAAAACTGGCCCGAAAGACTGGGAACGCCTCCGGAAAATATGGTTTGCGGAGTGCCTGCTTACGTAGATGGTAAAATGATTGGTATTGCTGAAAATGCAGGTGCCAACATCATCAATCGCGACAGAATGTGGCATTATACAGAAGGTTTACAAAACTGGAACCCTATCTGGCCTAATCATGGAATCAGAATATTGCCTGGACCTTCTTCATTATGGTTTGATGCCAAAGGAAAACGCCTACCCGCTCCTTTTCTTCCTGGATTTGATACACTTGGAACACTGAAATACATTCAGGATACGGGATATTCTTATTCCTGGTTTATTCTAACACAAAAGATTATCAAAAAAGAATTTGCCCTCTCAGGCTCAGAGCAGAATCCTGATATCACCAATAAAGACTATGCCCTTTTTCTCAAACGGATTTTTGGTAAAAAAGCACCTGGTCCTGTAGAAGCTTTCAAAGAACATGGCAAAGACTTCATTGTATCTGATAACCTGAAAGATCTGATAGAAAAAATGAATCTGCTCGCAGGCAATAATCTTTTGAATTACGACAAAATAAAATCTCAGATCGAAGCTAGAGACAGAGAACTGGATAATAAATTTTCAAAAGACACCCAGGTGAACTACATCAGAAGTACCAGAAGTTATTTAGGGGACAAACTGGGAAGAGTGGCTGCTCCCCATAAGATTCTTTCTCCTGAAAACGGACCTTTAATAGCGGTACGGCTTAATATTTTAACCCGAAAAACACTTGGCGGAATAAAAACCAATCTGAACGGACAGGTTTTAAAAGAAGATGATACCACAATTGAGGGACTTTATGCAGCAGGTGAAGCTGCAGGCTTTGGCGGTGGCGGGATGCATGGCTACAGAGCATTAGAAGGAACATTTCTCGGTGGTTGTATTTTCTCAGGAATGAAAGCCGGAAAGTATATTGCAGGATTAAAAAAGGATAATTAAAATGAATAACACTTCGAATGAGTAATTATTATAATGATAAAGTAGTCTGGATTACAGGAGCATCATCAGGAATTGGAGAAGCTTTAGTAAAAGAATTGGCTCAAAAGAGCAATGCAAAAATTATTCTTTCCTCCAGAAACGAAGAACAGCTCTATGAAGTGGCAGAAAGTGCTGGTCTTACGGTTAACCGATATGCTGTGATTCCTTTAGATCTGAAAAACTATAAAGAAATGCCCGAAATAGCAGCCAAAGCAGCGAAAGTCTTTGGAAAAATAGATATTCTGATTAATAATGCAGGATTATCCCAACGTTCTCTGGCTATGGAAACTGATATAGAAGTAGACAAACGCTTAATGGATATTGATTTTATCGGGACAGTGGCTCTAACGAAGGCTGTTGTCCCTTATATGATCCGAAATAAAGGCGGTCAGATTGCCGTTGTTTCAAGCCTTATGGGAATATTTGGGGCCCCAATGCGTAGTGGTTATGCGGCTGCAAAGCATGCTCTTCACGGTTTCTTTGATGCACTGCGGGCAGAACTATATGCTCAAAACATTTCTATAACCATTATCTGTCCGGGATTTATACAAACTAATATTTCCGTTCATGCAGTAACCGGAGACGGTTCATCGCAGGGAACGATGGATGATGCTACCCATAACGGAATGCCTGCAGATGTTTTCGCTAAAAAAATGCTTAGAGCTATTGAACAAAAGAAAAATCAAAGAGCCATTGGTGGCAAAGAAGTATTGGGAGTTTATCTGAAAAGGTTCTTCCCTGCCCTGCTGGCAAAAATAATCCGAAAAGCAAAAGTAGTCTAGAAGAAATGATAACTCCATACAGTACAATAAAACCACACTTCTTGTGTGGTTTTATTAGGATATTTTATTTTTTTATCAATTATTCTATAATGAATTTTTTGGTTGTTTTTAGTGTACCACCAAGTACATTCAAGAAATAAATTCCTTTTTCAAGACGGCTTGTATTGATCTTGGTATTTAGTCCTTCTAATTTTTGTTGATGAACTGTCTTTCCAAGCATATCCGTAATGGTTGCTTCCATAGAAGGTGTAAAGTAATCAAGTTTTAAAGTAATGTTATCTTTTGCTGGATTTGGAAAAATAGTAGCTGTAACGCTAGGATCTTTCGCAACTTCGCTAGTAGCCAGGTTCTCTGGTGCAAGCTTTACAACCCAAGCATCATAATCTCCATGATTTCCTGTCACATCACCATTGTTGGACTTAGAACTTCCCGCAATCACATATCCTCCATCTGCAGTTTGAATAACAGTGGAAGCCTCATCACTTTCTGATCCCCCTATGCACTTTTGCCATTGAATATTTCCTATTGCGCTTAGCTTTACAGCCCAATAATCAAAAGAAAGAGGCGGTTCTCCAGGGCCAGGATTTGTAGGAGCGTGATATCCTGTTCATTTGTACTATCTGAATAATATAAGATATAATTAAACTCTTTTTTATAATTTTTCATAGTTTTAATATTATATTTGAGCTCCAATTGTATGATTTTATCGTATATAGAGCCAATGATACTTTTCAAACTGAGTTCTATTATTGGGGCTTGAGCCTGACTTAAGTGCAAAGTCTGAAGATGTCACCTCAATATATTCTTTATGAGTAAAAATATCAATCTCTGTAGACCTATGAATAGTATTATTTATATTACATCTTATAATCTGCCAAAGCAATCCTACAATAGTATCGTGCAGCGGATTCGACTTAATATTTTAGTATCATTTAATGTAAAATATTATTTTTAGTCCATTAATGCCAAATTATGATACTACCATAAAATATTTTAGTTTGTAAATCACAATTGTTAATTACGGTCATATCAAATAAAAAAATCATTTTGATTAAAGTGAAAGTAATTTAAATTAAGATTTGAAATTTATGTAGAAAATACTATTGTCATTAAAAAAATTATCCAGCTCCTCAAAAGAACTAAAATTATGTACTTCATCTTTTGAATATGAAGATTCATCATATTGCAAGCCTTTTGGACATTCTTCCCAAGTTAAAATAATCTCATCATTATATAACCATACCTTTACTATGCCTGTATTTTCATTTTGTTCATTCTCATCGTAAATATAGTGGCATGCCTGGCCAGATTGAATTTTGGATATAAATTTTTCTTTATTCATTTTTAAGTAAATTATATTTTTAGGTGTTTTTATATTCTAATGCACCTGAGTTCTATCATTACTCTTTGGAGTTAAAGATTCCTGTCCTTTTATTGGAAAATCTCCCTCCATTTACCTCCGGTTTCCTGCCAAATTTAGTAAATTACCTGGGGTTAAATCCTTTTCTAATTGTGAATTCGCAATTAATTGTTTTGCTTTTTTGTTTGCTAAAATATATTTCTGAATCTTTTCCTCAATATCTTTAGAATCTTTTAACTTTTTGAGATGATTGAAAATAAAAACCGCACGATATATCGTGCGGCAGTGATACTATCTACACACACTTATTTATATAGTCATCATAAGCTTGTAAATAACTTAAAATAGATTTTGCAACAGTTTCATATGTGCCATCTTGCAATATGGGTATATACTGATCATATCCTAAATCTTCATACCATATATTTTCATCTTCTTCTCGAGTTGATACTTTATCAATCACTTCTGTTTTACCTATTACTGCTGTTCCAGCTCTAAAAAAAAGAGCCCAATTCGTTAATCCCGCTGGTCTGCATTCTTCCAGTATTCTTGGAATATTACTATTAATTACACTCAACAAAAAAACTTTTTCATTAATATTTTCTTTTACAGAGCCATTTCCATCTTCCGGAATTGTAAAACCCATTGGCAATAAATAATATCCATCAAAATTAGGATCTACTTTATTTATAGTTTCTATTGGATGTCCCAAAACATTATTTAATCCTTGAATAAATTCATCCAAATTATCTACCCCTACTGGTTCAACATTTTCTATTTTTAATATTTTTACGGATATCATATTTCTTTATTTTACAAATTTAACTTTTACTTCAATATTATAATTTATATATTACCGAGCGCTGTTGGGGTGGTCATTTCTGTTGTAGGTTCTATTTTAGATGCAGTGGCTGTAGCAAAAATATCAGCTAAGTTGGTACAGTCAGGAAACTATAAAAAATTAACTACAAATATTATGAATATAGAAAAAATGCAGCAATTACTTGAAAATGAATCAGACGGAAACAAATTATATGATTTGCTAATAGATTGCGGAAAAAAATATCCTTGGACACCTCAGGAAAAAAATCAGTTAAAAAATATCATTGTAAAAATATGTGACAATCCTAGCGAACAAGCACGCAGTGCATCCATCAGAGTTTTATGCTTTTATTGGGGAATGGAAGAATTTAGAGATAAAGCATGGGAAATGTTTTCTTACGATAAAGATGACGACGTAAGATCAGATGCCCTGATAAGTTGGGCAAACACATATCGTAAACAGAATAATGCATCAGTTATGAAAACACTTTATTCAATTCTCGAAAATAAAAACACTGAAATTAGTATTAGGGAAACAGCTTACCGATGTATATTTTATGTATCTCCTTTACTCCCTGACAGCAGACCAAACCAAATTTTAGATTGGGATCATTTTGATGAAAATGTAGATTGGAAGTTAATAGAAAAAATGATTTCAGAAGCACAATAATTTTAAATTGAAGCTTAAAGAACATATCCTTTAGTAAATTAATATATTAAATCTACACTCAAAAAAATATGATTTTCGCAACAGATTACTTTAACTATATCGCCTGAGTTTAATTTAAAGTTACTTTTAAATATAGAAGATTTAAACAATTCTATTTTTAATGAAGTGTTTACCATTCTCAAACCACATCAGCAAGAAGAGTATAATATTTTCAAACAGTCTGAAGAAGCTAAAAAATATAGAAAAGAAAGGAATGCTAAACTACCTTATGTAGATTTTAACAATTTACCAGAAATCTTTGACGATGTTTTATTGCAAAAAGTCATTCTGTATCAAAAAGAGGGAGAAATAGGAGGAGCGATATATGACTCGTTATCAGAAGATCACAAAGGACAAATTGCCCGTTTCAACTCAAAAATATTTGAAGAAGAAAAAGCCAAAAGGCGAGCTTTAATGTCTGACGAGGAAAAAAGAAAAGAAAAAGAATGGTGGGATAAGTATGAAGCAGACCCAACCCCACGTTTTATGGGTAATATGGGCGAGCCTGCCAATGCAGATGAATATGTATTAAGATACGGAAGAAACCCCTTTACCGGAAAGCCTGAAACCGTTGAAAGTTTTTATGAAAAGTATATTATTACTGAAACAGGAGAAATTGTTCCGAAAGAAAAGGATGAATAGTACTTTATAAATAAGTTCTGACGAGGCTGTCTTTACAATGAGATAACCTCATTTTGTAAGTAAAAAAATCAAAATGAATAAAAAGAAACTATTAGAAAAAAAGATTATCAGCAATTAAATGACTAAAATTATATCCACCCTTGCAGTTATATTATCCATCAACATCACTGCGCAAGAAATCGTTATTAAAGACAGCAACCTCAAAACGGCTTTATTACAACAATTCGATCAAAACCACAACGAAAAACTTGAGTTTTCGGAAATTAATACTGTAACAAAACTGAAACTGGATGAAAAGAATATTTCCGATTTAAGTGGTCTTGAGCACTTTCAGAATGTGACAGAACTTAATCTGCGAAAGAATAATATTTCAGATTTCACTCTTATAAACAAACTTACCAAACTTGAAAATCTTTATATAGGCGACAACAATAAAATTGGAACACTGGACTTAAAAGAATTGGTAAATTTGAAAAGTATTTATGCTTTCAGATTAGGATTAACCAAAATACAGTTAAACTCACAAAATATAAAACATATCTATTTGCAGGATAATCTATTTACCGACTTCGATACTAGGAAATTTCCAGCACTTCACACCCTTAATCTTGACGGGTGTAAACCACTTGTCAACCTAAATCTATCAAAAAATAAAGAGCTCGTACAATTGTATCTACTGGGAACATCAATAAAGGAACTGGATATTTCGAATAACAAAACCCTGAAAACATTCTACATAGAAGATTCCGTAAAACTTATTAAAGCGACTGATCAGGAAGCAACGAAGCGTGCACCTATTATTACCGTTAAATAAACGCAGTTACAGGCAAACCCAGCATATAGAAATCCTTTATTCATCCGGGGCTTAACCCGTTTTTACATTTTTCTAAGCATTCAGTACTTTAATCATAAAATAAGTACAGTAGTTAATCACTAAAAATAAACATTATGATTCAGTCAGTAACATTCAAAAATCTTAATTGGGACGTAGCAGCAGAACTGTACAATCAGCCAGAACCTGTAAAAATAGCATTAGATAAATTGATTCCTTTCTATAAGGAAAACCTATAGTCGATAGAAAAAAGAGAATACCGTTCAATGGAGCGGTGCTCTCTTTATATCAATAAAATCATTCTGAATAATTACATTTAAAAATTCTTAACCAATCCTATTCCTATTGTTTTATTCTGATAAAAAGGCATTACCATTGTGGAGCTGGTTACATTTTTAGTTTTGTTCTTTCCACGCAGCATAGTATCTATTTTTGGGAAGAGCCAATAGGCCAGTTCTGTGGAAAGAATACCGAAACCTGCACCTGCAACTACATCTCCCAGCCAATGCTTGTCATTCAGCATTCGGTATACTCCTGTAAAAATAGCGAATGGATATCCTGAAAGACTGAGCCAGAAATTAGTATCCTTATATTCCCTGAACATAAACTGTGCGGAGGAAAATGCAGTAGTGGAATGTCCGGATGGAAATGAAAGTGTATTCGACTGATCAGGCCTTTCCTCTTTGACAAGGTATTTTAAAGGCATTGTGAAGGCTGCCGAAATCAGTTGTGAAGAGGCATAGATAATAGTACGGTCTCTCAGATTGTGTTTTCCTTTTATTCCAATGGCATTCAATCCATATACCATCAATGCAGGAGCATATTGGGTATAGTTATCCAGATTCATCTGTGTTGGCTGGTGCTCATTGATCTCTGTTCGGGTAGAAAAATTCAGTTGTTTGAGTTTGCTTGAAGAGAGACCTACTACTCCATAGGAAATGAATGCTGCAGGAATAATAAGGCTTTTATAATTAAGCTTGGTTGGCTGGATATTGGAAATACTGTCTGATACAGATTCCCGAACAGCAACCGTATCAACACTATTCTGAGCATTCATCTTCTGAAAGAATGAGATGAAGATCAACAAATAGAGTAATGGTTTTGGAAAGTATCTTTTCATAATGATGCTGATATGTATAGTATTCCAGTTGTTAATTAAAATTTATAGCTGTATCCGAGTCTTACCACCTGAGTTTCGTAATAATCGTTGCTTGTATAAGAGAATCCCATTCCCTGAATATTTTTCTTAATGACCATGGTGTTAAGCAGATCAGAGGCATTTAAAAACAGTTCGCCTTTCCCTTTCTGAATGGCTTTTTTCAATCCTATATCCATTGAGAATCTGGATTGTATTCTTCCCTGAGGAATAATATCCGGAGCCAGATAGACAGCCGTAAGCTGTGCACTCAATCCTTTGGCGAAATGAAATATATTATTCCATTTTATATTTCCTGAAACAACAGTTTGCTGATCTGCAGAAAATACATTGGGTGTAGGGTAAAGATTTTGTACAGAAAATGCATCAATTTGATTTCGATATAGGTTTCCATTCACATTAAAGGAATATACATCCGAAATTTTTTGGTTCCATATTGCTTCCAATCCTGTATTATAACTTCTTCCTGCATTCTGAAATATGGCATAAATAAGAGTACTTCCTGGAACAATACTGGAAATTCTTGTAATGGTTCCATTGGCAAAACGATGATATAATGCAGAGTACAGATAGCCGTTGTCCCAGTTATACTTGTATCCAAGCTCAATAGAGTTGGTAAATTGAGGCCTTAATGCAGGGTTTCCTACCTTGATAATTTCTGCATCATCATATTTAGGGAAGATTCTGATATCTACCTCATTAGGGCGGTCTACCCTTCTGTTATAAAAAATAGAAAACTTATTACGGTCATTAAGCTTATAAGCCAGCCTGAAATTAGGAAATGGCTGTGTATAATTATAACCGTCACTTTTATAAGTAGGATGATTGGGATTTACATCGTATTCAATTCTTACATACTCTAATCTTAATCCCAATTCTGCTTCCCATTTTTCATTTTCAAGAACATAGTTTCCGTATACAGCCGGAATGAATTCCTTATAATCTGCCTTTCCTCCTGCAGAAACATCCAATACTGAATTTGCTCCCGGAATAAAATTCATATTGGTAGGAATGCTTCTGCTCCTAAGCTTGATCCCTGTTTCCAATCTTCCGTATCTAAGTGGTTTTATATAATCGATATTGAAATCGTAGACCTGTTCATCAGATAATAACTTAAAAGCATCCGTTCCTGTAGAAGAAGGCAGGTAATTATCATAGAAGTATTTTTCATCCTCTCTATGGAATGTGTAGTTGAATCCTACATTTAACAAGTGTCCTGCTTCCTTGAACTTATGCTGATAGGAAGCGGTTCCCATTACTGTAGTTTTCAATTCATCCTCAAGAAACTGCCATAAACGCAGGCGTTGAGATAAGTCTCCATTAAAGAAAGGCTGGTCGCCACGGTCAATAATTTTCTCACTTCCAAACATTCCTGAGATGGTTAAAGTATTCTGGGCATCAATATTCCAATCCATTCCTGCTTTTGTGGTGAAGAAATTGGTATTTCTGTTTCTTTTAAGCTGTGAATTGATAATAGTTCCATCATCATAAGTTCGCGTTACAAATTCATTTTTATTAAGTGTCTCAGTATATAAATTATCCGCCTGTAAAAACAGATTGACTTTATTCTTTCTATAGTTAACAGATAGTGACGGATTTATTTTTGGAGTGAGTGTATACTGTGGACGAATGGTTGGAAGATTTTCCTTTCTCACCCAAAGAGACCCCAATCCTGTTGTGAATCCTACCTTACCATTCCAGCCGTTCTGCTTATTCTTTTTCATGATGATATTGATGATTCCAGCATTTCCATTGGCATCATACTTCGACGAAGGATTGTTGATGATCTCAATTTTATCAATGGCTGAAGAGGGAATATTGTCCAACCCTGTCTGACTTCCAAATCCTGTAAGTGCCGTTTGTTTTCCATCAATCAGAACCGTTACTTTGTCATTTCCTCTGAGCTGTACCTTACCATCCTGTACGGTTATCCCCGGAAGATTCTGCATACTCTGTAATACCGATCCTCCACTTTGGCTGATGTTATCTGCTACGGAATAGATTTTTTTATCAAGCTGGTTATTGATTTCATTCTTTTTAGTTCCGGAGAGAATTACTTCTTCAATCTTGGTTTCCTGTTCTTTTTTTCTTTCCAGTTCAATAAGAGGAATTTCCAAAAACTCGGAAAGACTTCCTATAAATACCGGAAGAATCTGTCTATTGTACCCCGTAATAGAAGTCTCCATAAGATAATGATCCGGTTTAATTCCTGTGATAGAAAATCGCCCTTCCTCATTGGTAATAGTTCCGGCAACAAATGCACTGTCTTTTTCCTTTTTTAAAACGATACTAGCATAAGGTAATGCTGCTTTATCGTTATTGGTTGCCTTTCCGGAAACAGTAACCGAAGCAATTTGTGCGGTAATCATGGAAGAAATAGCAAACGTCGGAAAAAGTAAAAGTCTCGTTTTATTCATGATATAATTTTTACTATCTTTTAAAATATTTTTAAACTAAAAATGGTCAGGACAATTCCTTATTATGCTTTTTCTGTGAAATAATGACCATCAGAACCATCAAGACCAGAGATACGAGAGACGCATTGATGGTCCCCAAATCAAGACCACCCTTTGCAAGAGGTTTGGTTAAGAGATCTCCGAATGTAGCTCCAAATGGTCTCGTAAATACAAATGCAATCCAGAACAAGACAACATGATTGATTTTTGTGAAGTAATGAAGCATAACCACCACAAGAATAATAAGTCCGGTAATACAAGCTCCGGTCATATATCCTAATCCCAGATTATCGCTCAGAAAATCCCCGAATGCAGTCCCTAAGCTGTTGGAAAATAAAATAGCAGTCCAATAATAAAATTCTTTATTTCGCTCCATGATGGGATAGACTTCAAGGTTACCATATTTTTTGTACCATAGAAACAGAGATGTCAAAAGTCCAAAAAGAAGAATCAGACTCCCTATTAAATACCCTGCTTTCAATGTTCTGTCTATAAAATCAGAGATCTCCGTACCAAGGGTTGTGGTCCCGATAATGACCATCCAATAGACAGCCGGAATATATTTTTTAACGCCAAGCTGTATGGATAATATAAGAATGAAAAAGAATAAGGTAATGAGAATCCCTTTGGTATACCCCAAATTGAGGGTCATGGAAATAAAATCTCCTAAGGTTTCTCCTAATGTGGTGGCTACAATTTTCATGAGCCAGAAAAGGATAGTGACTGCTGCTACTTTGTTTGCCGTTCTCATTTTGTTTATTTTTTATTGAGTTAAAATCTTTGAAGGGAAATACAATATTTTGTTGTTGGAAAACGCTAAGGCACAATTTTTTTCAATGTATAGATTGTTTTAAAGGCGCAAGAAAATCAAAGATTTTCAACAGTGATACACTTTTTTACTCCTTATTCTCTTTTGCTACGAATGCACAAATGATTTTATTAGTGAATTTGTGGCGATTAAACCTGCATAATCAAAATGACTTTAAGTCTTTGCGTTTTCCAGCCTTATTTAAAATTATCAAGCTTTAAATTTGGTAAGCACATTGTCTTTATAGCAATAAAACTCATGGGATATCTTCTTTCCCAACACATACACTTTTTCAATCTGAACTTCATCATAATGTTCCATAAGTGTATGATACTTGTCCTTCAGGTGCCCGGATAGTTCTTCGGGATGTACACTTTTTTCAATCTCTATTCCCTCTTTAGCTTTGTATTCTAATGCTACACGAGTATCTCTCCAGGTCATAGTATAGACCTTTTTATGTGCCGTAGATGAAGAATTGATAACAACCTGGTCTTGTTGTATGATCTTTCCTGACGTACTTGTCATTAATGTAATCCCGGAAATAACCATAGCGCTATACCCTATCTTTTTAAACAGGTTTTCACTCAGATGCGGAAGAATATATTTCACAGTGTAAGAAGAGACAATAGCCGCGACTGCAATGGCAATTCCCAACCAAAGAGCAGTGTTGGAATATAATCCTAACGAGATATAAATGATAAGCTTAATAAGATGAAGAAATACCTCGTTGGCAGCACGGGTTGCTACAATTTCTTCTTTTTTAAGTCCGAATTTCAGATAAAAACGGTTAAAAAGCAACCCTACAGCACCTGTAATTCCTGAAATAAACCCTGCAGAAAAGCCAATAAGCGCCAATGCTGATTTTGGATATTCCTTTTCAGTTTCTTCAGCCTTATTTTTGGAAGTAAAAAGCTGTGGAAGATTGGCAATCAGAAAGAAAGCAATCATCAATTGCAGATAATTCGGGTTTACATATTTAATTAGATAAGCACCCAGCAAAACAGCAGGAATCGAAAACGGAACAAACCATAAGAAGATTTTCCAGTTGATGTGTTGCTTAAATACTGCTATACGGGAGGCTGAACTTGTAAAGGTTCCGATCGTTAAAGAAAATGGAACCAGTGAAGTAGGAAGCAAAAGATTCAGGATCGGAATCAAAATAAGACTTGCACCACCGCCACAAATAGCGCTGATCCAGAATGCAAGGATGGTTCCTGCGAATAAAAGGGCAATTTTTAAAATCATTTCTAAATAAAATTTACACTTCAGTACCTAATATTTTCAGTACAAAGTTGCCATCCGATTTAGAATTAATTTTGAATTTTTGGATTCAAGATGTTAAGAAAACTATAATCTTATAGAAAAAATATGATGTCCATTTTCAAATTGGTAGCTGATTGTCCAATGATGAAATTTACAGATTTCCTGTATGATAGACAGTCCTAGCCCGCTTCCATTACTGTCTGCAGATAATTTTGAAAATCTTTTAAATAATAATTCTCCATCCAGTTGCTGAGTTCCTGAATTGGAAACTTGAAAAACAGAACCGGTTAACTGGATTGAAATGGTACCATTAGGAGCTGTGTGGCGAATTGCATTGAGGATAAGGTTATTAATCATAATCTCTGTCAGACTACTGTTGCCATTTACCTTAATATCAGGCATGATATTTTTCTCAACTTCAATATTTTTTTGTTCAAAATGCTCCTCCAGAATATCAATACTTTGATTAAGCATCTGATCAAACGAAATGGTTTCAGAATTATCAAACTGATGATTATCTATTTTAGCAAGCAGTAAGAGATTTTTATTGATCCTTGAACTTCTCGTAAGAGCTTTATTCATATCTTCAACGATTCGGTACTGCTTTTCAGTAAGATCCCGATCCTGTAACAAAAGATCAAGTTTGTTTTTGATGATGGCTAATGGAGTCTGTAATTCATGAGAAGCATTCTCCGTAAACTCCTTTTGGGTTTTATAAACGGATATATTACGATCTATCAGTTTGCTGAGTGACTGATTGAGCTCTTCAAACTCGGCAGTATCGGATGGAGGAAAATCAATTCTGTTTTGGCTGTTCAGATTAAACGTTTTCAATTGATCTAAGGTATCCCGGAAGGGCTTCCAGATTGATTTAGAAAGTCTTCTGTTTAAATATAAAAGCCCAATAACAATCATGATGAAGAAAAATGTTGTAATCATCGCAATAAAGGCGATGGTTTCATGAGATTCTTCAATATTGGTTTGTATCGTAAAAAGATAAGGCTTCCCCTGAATATAAATTACTTTTTCAAGGGATCTGTAACGTTCTTTTTTTTGTTCAGAGATAAACGGAAGATGTTTTTCTGTAGTGTACATCTTATCTCCTTTTATACGATCTGCTGAAATTTTTTCAATACTGGTTTCAGGCTGGATATGATTCCAGAGCTCAAGACTTTTTTCAAGCTCCGAATCAGGAAGCTTTAGTTGATTGAATTCATAAGCCGTTTTCTCTACAACAATTTGATTATGCTCATCCAATTCGTTTTGCCAGATGGTATCCACTACAAGATAATATACAGGAATACTTACTGCAAGGACAATAAGTACGTAGATGATAAAAGGCTTGGTGGTTTTACTTAAAAGAGGCTTCAAATTAATTGGTGTTTTTTATATTTTACAATTTAATATTTATTTGGCTACAACCCGTATCTCGTATCTCGCACCGCCAGCTAAGCTTCCCACTTATACCCCGTTCCATACACGGTTTTAAGATAATGCTCACAACCAGCATCATACAGCTTCTTTTTAAGGTTTTTAACATGAGCATACACAAAATCATGATTATCAAGCATATCTGCGAAATCTCCGGAAAGATGTTCTGCCAGTGTACTTTTAGAAATTACCTTGTTTTTGTTTCCTATAAAGTAAATCAGAAGATCAAATTCCTTCTTGGTAAGAGAAATTGATTCGTTATTTACGGCAACGGTTTTCGCCAGAAGATCAATCTGAAGCTCATTTTGTTTTACCACATTGGAACTGCTGAATTGCTTTCTTCGGATAATAGAATACACCCTCGCCATGAGTTCAGAAAGGTGAAAAGGTTTGGTAAGATAGTCATCTGCTCCCAACTTCAGGCCTTCAATCTTGTCATCCAGGGCATTTTTAGCAGAAATGATAATAACACCATCCTGTTTGTTCTGTTTTTTTAGTTCCTCCAGAATCTTAAGACCATTTCCGTCAGGAAGCATAATGTCCAATAAAATGCAGTCATATTCGAACGTCTCTATTTTATTCATGGCTTCACTGAAAGTGGCAGCGTTCTCACACAGGTAATTTTCCTCAGATAAATATTCGGAAATACTTTTGGCAAGTTCTGCTTCGTCTTCAACAATTAGAATTTTCATGCAATAAATCTATTATTAAATTTTGAAGAAATTTTGAATATTTAGGAAATAATGTAAGAACGGAATTAAAAATTGAGGAGATAAGGTATTTTGAATTTTATAGACGCAAAGTTTTTATGAAAGATTATGCATAATTAAGGAAGCTAAGATGGAATCAATTTCATTGATTCTTTCTAAACGGATGCATATCCACAATGCTTCTTCAGCGACAAAGTCGCTTCCTTTGTTTAACTAAAATAAAGCGGTTTAAAAAAATAACTTTTGCGTCTGAAGTTTATCTGTATTCAATCATGATTTCAATGTTCAGACGTTCATTAATAAATTGACGAAAAAGAATTTTACTTTTTAAGAGATCAGAAGGCTAATTTTTAATGCCTTCTAAAGTTTTATGAAAGCTTATACAAATGGCAGTATTACAGCTGTTTTTTATGGGTAAGTATAAGATTTAATATCCAAAACATTACCTTTCCTTTGATTTCTGAAAAACCTTAAAAGGATCTTTTGGGAAAGTTTTATCATATATTTCATAAATTTACAGAGCTGTTTCAAATTGAGACCTGCATTAAAATTCTTCTCAGGTGAAAATTCACAACAAAAAAAAGTACCTAAGCTTTCTAAAATTTAAAAGAGATTTCCAGAAATACGGACTGGAAAAAGCCCGCAGTTATGAGCTTATTCTGCATTGGCTGAACAATAGATTGAGCAGAAATCAGTTTCTTGTGCTTTCCGGAATCCTTGTGGGTTGTACGGCTGGATTGGCTGGGGTAATCCTAAAAACGCTGGTACACAATATCCATTATTTCATTACCAATAAAGTCCATTTCGAATATCAGATCTTATTTTATATTGTTTTTCCTTTTTTAGGAATTGTTCTGACTACGTTGATCGTACTAACGTTATTTAAAGGACAGGATCGAAAAGGGATTGGTGCTATTTTGTATGAAATTGCCCAGAACTCAAGTATTGTGGCTTCTGTAAAAATGTATTCTCAGGTGATACAGAGTGCGGTTACCGTTGGGTTGGGAGGATCCGCAGGATTGGAAAGTCCTATTGCTGTTACAGGAGCAGCCATAGGATCAAATTTTGCACAAACATATAGGCTTAATTATAAAGAACGTACATTATTACTGGCTGCAGGAGCTACTGCCGGAATTGCATCAGCTTTCAATGCTCCTATTGCAGGAATTATGTTTGCTTTTGAAATTCTGTTAACCGGAGTGGTTTTTACAGATTTTATTCCATTGGTGGTTGCAGCGGTTTGTGGAAGTCTTCTGTCCAGAATATTGCTTCAGGAAGATGTTCTTTTCAGGTTTTACACCAGAGAAGCTTTCAACTATAAAAATGTACCTTATTACCTGATTTTAGGAGTAGTAACGGGATTATATGCCAGATATTTTGTCATTATTTCTCAAAAGGTAGAGCATTTTATAAAAGGACTCCAACTTTCAAAAATGCGTAAAGCAATGTTTGGAGGGGCCGTACTTTCCTTGCTTTGTGTTCTCTTTCCCCCTTTATTCGGAGAAGGATATGAAACCGTAAAAGCTTTCACGAACGGGAACACCCATTCTATTATTGAAAACAGCTTTTTCAGGTATTTTGAAATTGGAGATTGGACGATTATTATATTTTTAGTTCTTGTCTTATTATTAAAAGCTTTTGCGACTTCATTTACCATATTCAGTGGTGGAAACGGAGGTAATTTTGCTCCTTCTCTTTTTGCAGGCGGAACTGTAGGATATTTATTTGCCTTGGTTTGTCAGCATATCGGGTTTACAGACGTTCCGGTAACGAATCTTGTACTGGTAGGAATGGCTGGAGCAATGAGTGGCGTTATGTATGCTCCGCTAACGGCTATATTCCTGATTGCAGAATCAAGTTTTGGGTATGATCTGTTTATTCCGCTAATGATTGTTTCCATTATGTCTTACCTTATTGCCAAATGGTTCTCTCCGATCTCTCCGGAATTAAAGTCTCTTGCAGATGAAGGAAAAATATTCACCAACAAACATGATAAAAACCTTCTTTTTGCTTTAAGAACGGATGATTTTATCGATAAATATTCGCAGACTATTCAGGAAAATGCCTCTATTACAGATCTTTTTGAACTGGTAAAGAATGGGGACAAAAATATTTTTGCTGTAGTTGATGATACCAGAACATTAAAAGGAGTCCTAACCCTTGATGATATAAGACCTTATCTTTTTAACAAGGAAATTGATCCGTTGCAAACGGTAGGTCAGATTATGAAAGCTCCGCAATCCATACTTCATCCGGAAAATAAACCATTGGATATCCTTCAAACCTTCGATGATACCGGAGTGTGGAATCTTCCTGTTGTAAGTGAAAACAATGTTTTTATAGGGTTTATCTCCAAGTCTTCCATCCTGATGAGTTACAGACAGTTGTTGAAGGATTATTCAGATTAATGAGATCATATTATGACCACCCCATCAAAAATTCTTTGAATTTTCACCCCCTCTCCGGAAGAGGGGAATATCGCGTTTTTCAATTGTGATATTCCAGAAAATTGAACAACTATGATTTTCAATAGACTTAAGTGTTCTTTTCAAATAGTTAGTAGTCACTTAAAATAACTTAAGTGTTTTCAAAAAAATAAATGTAATTGTTACTAAAAAATGGACTGAGATTTCTACGGAATGACAAATAGAAATAGATATCATTTTGCATAGTCTTTGTCATTCCGTAGAATTCAAACTCTTCTTTTTTTACAAGAAGATTAAGATCAAAAAAACCGTTCAATCTAGTATTGAACGGTTTTATTAATCTAATAATGAGGATTGAAATTAATGACTTACTCTATTAAGTAAGTCAATGTCTTCCTGATCTAAAATAAGTTTAGGGGCATTGAACAATGTTTCAAGCTGTGAAGAACTTGTCGCACTCACGATCGGAGCAGTAACCAACGGATTGGATAATAACCAAGCTAAAGCAACTGTTCCCTGATTGCTATGGTGTTTTTCACTCACCTGATCTAATGCCTTTAAAACTTCCAGACCCTTAGGATTTAAATATTTTCTCACACCTTCTCCTCTTGCACTTTTGGCTAAATCAGCTTCATCACGGTATTTTCCGGTTAAAAATCCTGCTGCCAGAGACCAGTATGGAAATACACTCAGATCAAACTGTTCTACCAAAGGAGCATAGTTTTTTTCAAAACCTTCTCTTTCCAATAAATTATAATGGGGCTGTAAGGCAACATATTTAGGCAGGTTGTTCTTTTCAGAAACTTCAAGGGATTCTTTTAAACGTTCAGGAGAAAGATTGGATGCAGCAATATAACGTACTTTTCCGGCTTTAATAATCTCGTCATATGCTGATAATGTTTCCTCTACAGGAGTAGTATTATCGTCAAAATGCGTATAATAAAGGTCGATACGATCGGTCTGAAGCCTTTGCAGAGATTCATCCACTGATTTCAGAATATGTTTTTTACTGATATCATACCCATGTTCTTTTGTTTGAGAGCCTACTTTGGTTGCCAGAACAATATCCTTACGGTTATTACGGCTTTTCATCCATTTTCCGATGATCTCTTCAGATTGTCCACCTCTTCCGTTTACCCACCATGAATAGGTGTCTGCTGTATCTATAAAATTGAATCCGGCTTCTGTAAACTGATCCAGGATATCGAATGACTGCTTTTCATCCAGTGTCCATCCAAAAACATTTCCTCCGAAATTAATAGGAGCCACTTCCAAATCAGTGTTTTTGATCTTTCTTTTTTCCATAAAAATAATTTTACTAAGTGACATCTAAGGTAAGGAATATTGTGCTGTAGGGCTATTCAAAATACCCATACGTTCTATAGTTATTATAAATGAAAAAGCCGATGATTGCTCGTTTATTTACCAACAGTGTGTAAAAAATGCGATAAAATCTATTACTTTTCAACCTGAGGGATGTCAATATTGTTCAGCATTAGTTTATATTCCTGTAACTGATGATTAATCCTTTGTAATCCCTGTTTGAAAAACGAAGATGTATTAAATAACTGATGGTAATACTCTATTCCTTCCAGCATATTTTTTCTGAAGACATTCCATTTTTTTGTTTGGGAATGAGTAATCTGCCGGGTTGAGTCTGCTAATTCTTTTTTCAGATAATCAATATACATTTTCAACTCATTGATAAACATATTAGGACGGCGGTTATCCGGCAGAATGTTGGTATTGCCATAAATATGATTTACCATTTCCGAAAGGGTAACTTCCCTGTCAAAAAATGCAATATTCGGCCCTGGACAGATAACAACACCTTGTTTTTCTCCTTTGATCTCTATTCCCTGTTCCATATAAGCAGAATTGACCAATCCAACGCAAAGACAAGCTTTATCTGTAATTGCAGCTTTTTTCTTATCAAACTCTTCTGTAGAGAGTACTTCTTGTTGAGTATAAAGTTCATTCAGTTTAATGTCCTGGTATTTTCTGGAAGCTGTACAAGTTCCTTCCGGGGAATATTCTTTGCTTAATGCTAATAGTTTCTTTGGACATGAACTTCCATATCTTCCTCTGGCTTCTTTTTGATGCTTCAATAGTTCATTAGAAGTCCCTTTTATGGTATTGAAAGGCACTCCCAAAGGAGAAATCTGACTTAAATAAAAGTCTTTTTCTTTAGCTTTTAAGAGTAGATCTCGGGTATCAGCATCTACGGAAGTGGCTTCAGGCACTAATAAAAAGGGAGATCCCCATCCTACACTGTCTACATTATAAGTCTTTAATAGAAAATCATGCTCTTCAGAAGTACCTACTCCGCCCTGTACGGTAATTTTCATTTCTAATGGCTGAGACAGAACAGATTTTCCTTTCTGCTCTAAAGCATTGTTCATTAAGGCATGTGCAGACTGTATCAGATCATTCTTTTTATGTCTGAATTCTTCCATGATAGGACCTAAAAGCATTCCTTCTGTGGCAAATGCATGACCACCACAATTCAGTCCGGATTCTATTCTGTACTCTGATACCCACAACCCTTTTTTAGCCAGAAAATTCCCCTGAATCATGGCAGAACGGAAATCACTCACTTTAAGAATGATTTTCTTTTTCAGATATCCGTTTTCATCAGGAAAGAAATCATCAAATTCCTCCATATAACTGTACAGACGGGGATTCATTCCTGCCGAAAGAACCATTGAAGAGGATAGCTTACTGTTGGCAAATCCACGGAGAGAAGCGTGAGCGTCATTGTACATGGCAGGAAGCTGCTCATTATTTTTATAGTTGTCTTTATCAACTTTTGTCATGATATTGACATCAATACTTCCCGGAAGCAGGTTGGTTTCTATGAAGTTTTTAATGCTGTCACTCCAGTTATCTTTTTGAGCAATAAGATTTTGAAGGCTATTTTTCAGATCCGAAGTATTAGGCAGCATGGCCACAAAGTCTTTCAAAGCTTCTTTATTCTTACTGATTTCCTGTTTGAAAGATTCAAATTTTTCATTCACGATATCATCTACCATGTCCAGATAAGCAGTAATTCTTTTGGCTCTGTAATCCTCTGTTTTTGTTGAGATTCCTGAATAATTAAGATTAAACTTTTGGTTGTAAAAGTTTTTCATTTTTTCCAGAATCTCATCATCAATGATGGAAATCACAGAAGAAATTCCATATTGTGCTACGCGGATTGGGCTGTCTATGGTATAAGCCAATCCCATCACGGGAATATGGAAATTGTGTAACGGTTTAGTTGTCATTATGTTTCAATAAAAATTCTTTACTTAATGCAACTAAAAATTCTTTCAACTAATTCACTGCTTAAAAGTATTGCTTTTTTAATTAATTATGCATTAAATAATATCTATAATATTGAAAATATGCCAAAAATCATTTTATATATTTTTTTCAAGTTGTTGGGAATACGCAAAGGCACAAATATTTTAAAATAATACCTCGTTTTTAAGGCGCAAGAAAATATAAAAGGTTTCATTTACCATTAGTAAACAAAACCTTTCTTAAAATTTATTGGTAGAAAGCGATTACTCCGCTTTATTCTTCAACATCATCAGAAGACTATAAGCTCCTTTCTGTACAATCTTTTTACCTTTCAGGAAGTCTGCTTTCAAAACTTCGGTAAACTGATCGTCTGAAATTCCGGTTACCACAGGAATCATCTTATATTTCGATTTTCCAAGATCTTCAAAAACATAGTTTTTATTTTCAAAAGAAACTACAGCATCATTCGGAAGTCCCTGAGTGTATCGGTTGCTGATGTTCACTTCAGCGTTAACATACATTCCTTTTACAAATTCTGAATTCACAGATGATAGTTTTGCAATAGCAGTTGCAGAACCTCCTGTTTCAATGCTTGGAACTACACTTACAATTTTAGCACTAGATTTCACATCGGGTTTCTGATTGTTGTAAACCACGATTTCCTGCCCTACTTTTATATCGTTAACATCGTTTTCAAAGACTTTTAATTCTAAAAGTAATCCGGCTGGATTAATTAACTCAAATAAAGTATCTGCGGGGTTGATATATTGTCCGTTATTCACAAGAATCTTGCTTACAAAGCCACTGAATGGCGCATACACATTAATTCTGCTTCTGATATTTCCAGTGTGTAAGCCTTTAGTATTGATTCCGATGATCCGTAATTTTTCTTCAAGGCCTCTCAATGTAGCATTTAAGGTTGAATAATCTGCCTGAGCGGTCTGCATTGTTTTATCACTGCTTGCTTTGCTGGTATTAAGGTCTTTCTGACGGTTAAAGTTCAGTCTTGCGGCTTCAAGCTGTGCTTTGGTTACCAGATAATCTTGCTGCAGCTGGATGAATTGTGGGTCTTCTACCACAGCCAGTACCTGACCTTTGCTAAAGTGACTTCCATTAATCACATTGATAGATTTGATATGTCCGCCCATAATACTTGAAACAGAACTGATGTGAGATGGGGCAATCTCTGCTTTTCCATTCAGACGTACCATTTTTTCCATATTTCTGTCCTGAACAGACGTTGTGGTAATTCCTACAGACTGAATTTGCTGATTGGTAAGATGAACCATATTCTCAGCACCTTTTGCAAATTTTGTGTTCTCGTAGACTGTTTTCTCCTCTTCTTTCTTGCCTGAACATGATGATAAAACCAATGCTAAAGCCAGACTGTATATTGATATGATTTTGAATTGCATGACGCTGTTATTTTGAAATTAAGAAATTAAGTTCTGCTCCGATCTGATTCAGCCTGTCCAGACTATCGATATAATCTGCCTTGGTTTTTACAGCCTGATTGACCAATATTACCCAATTCAGATAATCAATTTCTCCTGCATCCATCTGCTTTTGAGCTGTTTTTAAGATCGTTTCAGATTTTGGAAGCTGTTTTTGTTCATAATTTTCAATGATTCTCTGTTGATTCATATAGTTGTTCAACTGTTGTCCTAATCTGTTTTTAAGTTCAATTTCTTTTCTTTGATATTGGTTTTCAGAAATAGCAATTTTAGCTTCTGCAGCCTTTGCTAATGCTCGCTGTCCCTTGGTAAACAACGGAATCCCTACTCCTACCTGAACTGAATTAAAACGGTTGTTATTAATGTTTTTCATGCTCTGATTGGTGTATCCGATAAGAAGCTCCGGAAGAAGCCTGCTTTTTTCAAGCTGTACTTCAGCTTCCCCTACTTTAATTTGCTGCTGCAGATACTGAAGTTCAGGATGTTGTTTTACCATTTCCTCTGAGACCTGAAGTCCTACATTCATGGTTGGTTTATCAGCAATAGGTTGATAGGCTGTTTCTGACTGAAGAAGCAACTGAAGCTGCAGTTTGGCAATATTCAGATCATTTTCAAGAATGTTCAGTTGTACTTTGATCTGTTCTTTTTGAATTTCGGCAGTAGATTCCTCTAAAATATTGGCTTCTCCTTTTTTCAATCTTAAACCAGCCTTATCCGCAAAGTTGGTGTACAACTGACTGATGTAGTCCAATACTTTTTTCTTTTCCTGAAACACTAAAATTCTGTAAAAAACATCTGTAACTTCTTTGGTAAGCTGTGTTTTAGTAAGGTTCTGATTGATGATACTTGCCGTCCATTCCGCATCCAGCATCTGTTTTCTCTTGGAATAAACAGTTGGAAAACTGAACCTTTGAGAAATTCCGAATGAATTATCTGTTTCTTCCCCCTGAATCTGCCCGAATGCTCCTGTAATTTCCACTTGAGGAAGGTTCAGATAGCTGGCTTTTAGTTTTTCCTGATAATCAGAGATTAATTTTGAGCCTTTAAGTGTTCCGTTTTGTTGATATGCTTTTTCAAGTGCCTGTTCAAAGGTGATGTTTTCCTGAGCCTGAAAGCTTCCGAAAGAAACCAACAGCAAGAAAACAGACAGTTTTTTATAGTTTATTTTTTTAGAGAATTTCATTTTATCTTTATTAATATGTTCAAATAAGACGTAAAGAATTGGGAGGACAAATAGGGTTAAAAGTGTGGCAAGCATCAATCCACCGATCACTACAGTGGCTAATGGTCTCTGTACTTCAGCTCCTGCGCCATTACTGATGGCCATGGGAAGGAATCCTAATGAAGCTACAAAAGCAGTCATCAGCACCGGGCGAAGTCTGATTCTTGTTCCCATCAGTACAATCCTGCTGGTATTGGTTATTCCATTCTTTTTCAATCGGTTAAATTCTGATATCAAAACAATTCCGTTAAGTACAGCCACTCCAAACAGAGCAATGAATCCAACCCCAGCACTGATGCTGAAAGGCATTCCTCTTAAAGCAAGAAAATACACACCTCCAATGGCTGATAATGGTATTGCTGTATAAATCAGTAAACTGTGTTTTACAGAACCAAAAGCAAAGAATAACAGCAAGAAAATCATCACCAAAGAAATAGGAACGGCAACCCCTAATCGGGCTTTGGCTTCGTTTAAGTTTTCAAAAGTTCCTCCGTAAGCAATGGTATATCCTGGCGAGAATTTCAGATTCTTCCCTACTTTTTGCTGAAGTTCTTCCACAACAGTCTGTACATCTCTTCCCTTTGCATTAAATCCTATAATAATCCTTCTTTTGGTATCTTCTCTTTGGATCTGATTCGGGCTGTCTTTAAGTTCAACCTTCGCCAGTTGAGATAGCGGAATTTGCTCTCCGGAAGCGGTAGGAACCAATAAATTCTGGATGCTGGTAATATCTTTTTTGTGCTCATTGTCCATACGCACAACGATATCAAACTTTTTCTCTCCTTCATATAAAGCACCTGCCGTTTGTCCTGCAAAAGCCATATTAATCACTCTATTGATCTCAGCAACAGAAATATTGTATCTGGATAATTCAGAACGGTTATAATCAATAACGACCTGTGGGGCTCCTTCTACAGGTTCTATATAAAGATCCTGAGCGCCTTTTACCGTATTGATGATACTTCCCAGCTTTTTGGCATAGGTAGTAAGACTGTCAAGGTCTTCTCCGTAAATTTTACAGACGATATCCTGTCTGGCACCGGTCATCAGTTCATTAAAACGCATCTGTACCGGGAACTGGAAGCTGGTCGTTAATCCCGGAATAACGCTTAATGCCTTGCTCATTTTTTCAGAGAGTTCAGGGAATGAATGGGCAGAAGTCCATTCTTTTTTAGGTTTTAAAACAATGATCATATCTCCGGCATCCATGGGCATGGGTTCTGTGGGGATCTCGGCACTTCCGATCTTTACAACGATCTTCTGTACCTCCGGAAACTGTTTTAATAGAATGCTGGAAGCCTGTGTGGTTACCTTTTTGGTCTCATTAATATTACTTCCCTGAAGAATTCTCATTTCAACAGCAAAATCACCTTCTTCCAGAGATGGGATAAATTCTCCACCCATTCTTGATAAAGTGAAAACCGCCCCTGCAAAAAGAATAAGAACCCCCAGAATGATTGTTTTTCTGAATTTCAGGGCTTTCATCAGGAATTTTTGATGTCCCGTTTCCACTTTGGCCATTACCCTGTCAGAAATATTGTCTTTTTCCTTTTTCTTTCGGCTTAATACCAATGAGCTCATCATAGGAATGTAAGTAAGGGAAAGAATAAATGCTCCAATTAATGCAAAAGCTACCGTCTGTGCCATCGGTTTGAACATTTTCCCCTCAATTCCCTGCAAGGCAAAGATGGGAAGATATACAATAAGAATAATGATCTGCCCGAAAACAGCACTGCTAACCATTTTTGTAGCAGAATTGGAAACCTGGTCATCCATTTCCTTCTTACTCAGCATATTGTCTTTTCCAAAATGCTTTTTGTGGGCTAATTGGTGCAGAACAGCTTCCACAATGATAACAGCACCATCTACAATAAGACCGAAATCTAAGGCTCCAAGACTCATCAGATTTCCTCCAACCCCGAAGATGTTCATCATAATTATGGCAAACAGCATGGCTAAAGGAATGACAGAAGCCACCAATAATCCGGCCCGGAAATTCCCAAGAAATACAACAAGGATGAAAACTACGATTAAAGCCCCTTCCATCAAATTGGTTTTTACCGTACTGATGGTATTGTTAACCATTTTAGCACGATCAAGGAAAGGCTCAATGACAACCCCTTCCGGTAAAGACTCCTGAATCTTTTCAAGTCTTTGCTTAATATTGCCTATTACCTCGTTGGCATTTTCACCTTTAAGCATCAATACAATAGCTCCGGATAATTCCCCAGTATCATTATAGGTCATGGCACCATATCGTGTCGCATATCCGATCTTTACAGAAGCTACATCCTTAATGTGAACCGGAATTCCTTCTTTGGTTTCCGCCACCTGAATGTTTCCTATATCCTCTTTTGTTCCCAGAAGACCTTCACTTCGAATAAAAAGAACCGTTTCTTTCTTTTCGATATAGGCTCCCCCAGTATTTTGATTATTATTTTCTAAAGCGGCAAAAACATCGTTAATATTGATATTAAAAGCCTGTAGTTTGTTAGGATTAATGGCAATTTCATACTGTTTCAGCTTTCCTCCGAAACTGCTGACATCTGCTACTCCTTTGGTTCCCAGTAATTGTCGTCTGACTACCCAATCCTGAATGGTTCTCAATTCCGTTTCATCGTACACATTTTCATAACCTTTCTTGGCTCTCACTACATATTGGAAAATTTCTCCCAATCCTGTAGAAATAGGTCCCAGTTCAGGTTTTCCAATTCCGGCAGGAATATTGTCCTGAACGAGTTGTAAACGTTCCTGAACCTGCTGGCGGGCCCAATAGACATCTGTATCATCATCAAAAACAACTGTTACCAATGACAATCCGAATCTGGAGAGGCTTCGGAGCTCGGTGATTCCGCTGATATTGCTGGTTGCCTGTTCAATGGGAAATGTTACAAGGCGCTCAATATCCGCAGCTCCATAAGACGGAGCGGTGGTGATAATCTGTACCTGATTATTGGTGATATCAGGCTGAGCATCAATGGGTAGTTTGGTGGTTTCATATACTCCGAAAAGGACTAAACCTATGGTGAACAGAGCAATGATGAGTTTATTCTTTACAGAAAACTCAATAATTTTGTTTAACATGAAAAAATTATTAATAGATAATCTGTAGTCTTTTATAAACGGCTTATAATGTATAGATGAACCATAAAAGTCACAAAGCTGGCTTAAGTTTGGAACGATACTGAATAAAAGCTTACAAAAGAATAAAAATCAAAGATTTTCAAAATATAAGTATACTTTTACTTCAAAAAATAAAGCAGAATAATGTAGTACTACAAGATTGATTGATAAACAATAAGAATAAATCACCTTAAGTAAAACTTAAAGTATTCATTTTTAATTTTAAATTAATTAAGAAAGCCGCGGAGGCTGGAAAATATTGGAAAGGTAAAGGTTTGAGAAGTCCTTTTCCTGATAGATACTGTTCTTCTGCGGAATTCTGATTTCCTTAGGTTTCTTGATTTCAAAAGTATAATCAGGAAGCTGTGCTTGTACAGTCAGTACAATGGGTGGATTAATAAACGGTAGCTTTTGATCCAGATCCCAGTCAGCATCTTTTTTATGATTGTCATAATGTTCCATGACGAATTCTGAAAGATTTCCTTCATATTCCATAAAATGTTCTACAAACATAGGCACCTTCATTACTTCCCCCGCATTGGTGGTAGCCAGCACATACATCATTGAACATATTATGGAGAACCATTTTAACATCCCTGCAAATATAAGGCTTAAATTTTTCCTGAGAAGGCTCTGTTATTAATTTTATTTTAAATTTCTAAGCTAACAGGAGATCCACAGACTATTTGTTCATTAAGAATTTTTAAAAAAAGTTCCATCGCAGGGCTGATCCATTTATTAGAATGATGGGCTGTAATCATGGTAATGGTGCGCTGAAACCCTTTAATAGTAAGTTCTGTTATTTCTCCTTTTCTGATCTCTTCTTCTACCACAAAGTGAGGCAGGCAGGCTATTCCCAGATTATTCATCACACTTTTTTTGATCGCTTCTATGCTCCACAATTCAATATTTTGACTGATGATAATGTTTTTTTTCTTAAGATATTCTTCAAAATACTGTTGATAAACACCATTCGGGTCATTATTGATTATAGAACACGCTTTTATCTGATCTTTTCTGTCGAAATTCCTTTCCTGTTGTGAAAATAAAGGCGATGTCATAACTCCTACTGTGAAAGTAGACACTTCTGTGACTTTGATCTGATCATCATAACCATATACCTGATAGTGAATCCCCAGATCAATATCATTCCGGATAATTTCTTTCTGAACTTCATAGCAGTTTCTCACTTTTAATTTGAGCTTTACATCAGGAGCTGTTTCAATGAATTCTTTAAGTACAGGTTGCAGGATATAAGTCAACAGACTGTCAGAAACTGAAATTGTAAGGCTTCCCTCTACCTTTCTGCCTTTTGAATTCAGCTGTTTAATCTGTTCTATCTCCTCTTCTATTTTTTTTATGTGGGGAATCAGCTTCAAAGACTGCTCGGTAGGAAGCATCCTTCGACCTATTTTTTCAAATAGTGGAAACTTTAGTTCATTTTCAAGCTGTTGAATCTGATAACTGATGGCAGACAGAGAGTAATTAAGCTCATTGGCAGCATCCTGAAAATTGCCTTTTTCCACTATAGTTTTAAAACTTTTGAGCTGATGAATATCCATACTTTAATATTTTCGAAGTAAAAGTATAAATAATTCCGATTGTTTGAAGTGTTTAGTCTCTTTAATTTTGTCAAAAAAATATATGTGGTTTTCGTTTTTTATTTACACTGTGCTAACGGCATTTCTTCCCGGTCCTAATAATATTCTTGCCCTTAACAGCAGTATGAAATCAGGATATCAAAAGAGCAAAACATTACTTCTGGGGATTTACTTGGGGTTCACAGTGGTCATGTTACTGGCAGCCTTTTTCACAGGGCTTCTCTTGAATTCGTATGGCTTCCTTCTCAATTATCTGAAATACGTTGGGGCTGTTTATCTCATTTATCTTGCGTGGTCTGTAATATCCGGAAAGCCAGTGGAAATTGACGCTGAACAGAAAGAGCAATCTTCTGATTCTGCAGGTGATCTTTGGAAAGGGTTTCTGTTGCAGTTAGTGAATGTTAAGATCATTATTTATGGAATAACAGCATTTAGCAGCTTTATTTTCCCTCAGTTCAAAGAGCTTTGGATTATTCTTGTTTTTGCTTTTCTGCTTTCTTTTATAGGCAATTCTGCTACATGGATATGGGCTGTTGCCGGACAAAAGTTACATCGTTTTTTGAATCGTCACTATAAAGTAGTGAATACAGTGATGGGAATTCTCCTTTTATACTGTGCCATAAGTTTATTCTTGTAAATAATCAGTAAAAAAGAGCATTGCAGGGTCTCATAAAAGGGTCAGGTACAACAGAGCCGGAATCTTAAAAAATGATCAGAGCTTGGACTTCAGTCTGCTTAAGGTTTCCTGAGAAATATTGAGGTAAGAAGCTACCATTTTATTAGAAAGCCTTCGGACAATAATTGGGTTCTCAGACAATAGCTGGCGGTATTTTTCTAGTGCATCCTGAACTAGGAAAGACATCAGCCTTTTGGTATTTGTTACATAAGCTATTTCAAGATAAATTCTGTAGAATTTCTCCCATTTTGGTATAATTTCCAGAAGATGATAAAAGTCTTTATGGGTAATATAATAAACCTCCGTCTCTTCTACAGCCTGAATGAATTCTTCAGATGGTTCGGAAGTGATGAAGCTTACCAGAGCAGTAGCAAACTGATTTTCAAAAGCAAAATAACGGGTAGACTCCTGCCCTTCCTCATTGATGAAGAATATCCTGAGACAGCCATTAGCCACAAAAAAAGTTCTTTGGCTGGATTGACCATTGGTGAGAAGCAGTTCGTTCTTTTTTAATTTGATAGGTTTAAAATAAGACAAAATAGTTTCCATCTCTTTATCAGTTACCGATATTTTATCTTGAATATATGAAACTAATTGTTCTTCCATGTAATTGAGTCAGTCATTAGCAAATGTAGTAATAATACACCTTATCAAGAAAAAAATGATTTACTACATAAGATTGGAAAAAAAATAATGAACAGCAGCACCAATCTGAGCAATAAAACAAATTATAATAAGGGTCTTATTAAAAGTATTCAGCTAGGTAACACCACCATTAAAGATAAGAATTTGGGAATTGATTTATCATCAGATAAACAGGGTGTTACTTCTTCGGATAATCTTTTAGGCATATTGGGAAGCGAAATCATTAACAGGTTTAATTTTATTCTCAATTATAAGAATAAAAACCTTTATTTAAAACCTAATTCTCTTTTTCATAAGGACTTTAAAGAAGAAGTTAGTCCTATATCTTTAAAGTATAGTGACGACAGGAACGAAATTGTAATATCAAGTGTTATAAAAGATACTGATGCGTATAAGAAAGGATTAAAGGAAGGGCAAAGTATTATATCTATTAATAATACTATCAGTAAAGATATCAATATTTACAATCAACTTTTAGCACAAAAAAATAAAAAAATTATTATAAAATATATTGATAGCAATCACCAGATTAAATCGGTAAAGCTTAAACTAAAAAATTACTATAAAATATTTAATAAATGTAAATAAGATTGGGACTGTCTTTTTAAGACAACTTATATTATACATCCCTGCTCTTCTCATTATTCCCACGTTGTACGGAATCCAATGTTTTTGTATGGTGGGTGCCATTATAGAATGGATGGTGTTTGGTGGAGTAATTCACATGATTATGGCTTAATTTCAAAATGTTAAGGAAAATCAAAATATATTAGTAAATGATAATTTTTAATTAAAATAAATAATTTTTAAAAAAAATCCACATACGATGCGTTGCATAATATAAATTTTGCTTATATTTGTGAATCGAAATAATTTTTTTTCATCATTTGTGTTTTTTTAAGGTCTCCAGTCATGGGGACCTTTTTGCTTTAATAAACTGTATAATTAGAAATTTGCTATTGATGTGATAAATGAACAAAAGGGGAATTATTTATTAAAATAAAAGTTACAAATGCCTTTATATAGATATTTGTGACGAATTTTAATTATTAATAAGTCCCTCTTACCTGACCTAAGTTAATGTTTTTCATAAAATCCGTAGGTCTGAACTGCATCACAGCCTGAAAGCTTCTGGTGTACGCCTGCACACTTTTATACCCTACTTCATAAGCAGTTTCTGAAATTGTAAAGTCTCCTGAACTCAAAAGTTCAAGGCTTTTAATGATACGAAGCATCTGTTGATATTTGCTCAATGTAAGACCTGTTTCCTTTTTAAATATTCGTTCCAGGCTTCGGGAAGAAACCAAAGCCAGTTCACCAAGGTTGTCTATTTTTATTTCCGTATTATAATAATGATGGAGGTGCTCAATCACTTTCTCCAGACGTTTATCTTTTGGAAGACAGATGTGTAGCTTCAGGGAATGTTTCACAAAATGAGGAAGCTCATTAAAAAGCGCTTTTAAAAATACAGTTTCACCGGAATCTTTTTTCATCAATTTGGACCATTTTTCGGCATATTTTATCATTTCTCTTAATACAGGAGGAACAGAAAATACATTCACCTCATCATAAAAAGAATCTTTACTGTCTCTATCAGCAAACATAATCATCAGCTTGATCTTTTCAGAATGGGAATTCGTTTTATGTATAGAGTTTGAAGGGATCCAGGCTGCATGATTCTGGGGAAGAAGATAAATCTTTTCTTCAATTGTGATGTACTGAAATCCACTTTCTACGTATACCAATTGACCCTTTTCATGCTGGTGGAGAACATTATCATGAATCCAGTTTTCTTCAAACCATACAAAATAAGGTTTATTAAGCTCATCTATTTTGATACTGTCGTTCGCATTCATGTCGTTTCAGGTTAAAACTTTGGCAAAATTAAACAAAATTACTATGCTAATTTTGTACAAAAATTTTTATATGATGAAGAATGAAGTAAAAAAGAATGCTTCTTATGTTTTAATGCTTCTGAATGTCTTGGTGGTGATATTGATTTCCAGCAATCTTAGATCACCCATTGTTGCTGTATCTCCTGTACTTGGAGATGTGAGAGACGCTCTGAAGCTGGATAATTTCCAGGTGAGTCTTTTGACCTCTATTCCACTTTTTATGTTTGCAGTCTGCTCTGTCTTGGTAAGCAGGTTTTCCAGTAAGTTCGGAATCAGTAAACTGTTAATGTATTCATTGATTATTTTAAGTTTTGGATTGTTCCTGAGAATTTCAGGTTCTCTTTGGCTGTTATTCGCAGGCTCGGTATTTATCGGTTTGGGAATTTGCATTGGAAATGTAGTAACTCCCGGATATGTTAAGAATAATTTTCCGAAGCAGATTGGTTTAATGACAGGAATTTTTGCTGTTTCTATGAACCTTACGGCTGCTTTGGCTTCCGGTTTCAGTGTAAGAATTGGAGAATGGACAGGTTTCGGATGGCGTGGATCTTTGGGAATTTGGTTGGTGATTGCTGCTTTGGGATTTGTAGTATTGATTCTTGAAATGATATTTAATAAGAAGAATCCTACACAAACTAAAATTGTCGGGGGAACTTCCGATTTTAATATGTTTAAATCTGCTCAGGCATGGAATATCAGTGTTTTTATGGGATTACAATCCTTGTTTTATTACTGTATGGTGGCTTGGCTGCCTTCATTCCTTGCCGATTACAATATGCCTGGTGAAAGTTCGGGATGGGTGCTTTTTGTTATTCAGATTACGATGATTCCGATAACATTCTGCTGTCCGATTATTGCCAGTAAAATGAAAGACCAAAGAATTTTGATCCTTTTTATATGTGCTCTGATGTTTGGAAGCACCATGATGTTTGTCTTTCTGAAATCTCAATGGATCTATGTAAATGCTGTCATTATAGGAATTTCTAATGGGTTATCTTTCAGTTTATCCATCTTATTTTTCTCTACAAGAACCAAAAGCAGTATCAATGCAGTGAAGATTTCCGGAATGGCACAGTCTGTAGGTTATCTGATTGCGGCATTTGGGCCTCCGGTATTTGGAAAGCTGCATGATTGGGATATTTCCTGGAATACCTCATTTTATTTTCTGAGCATTGCGGTACTAATAATGCTCTATTTCGGGCTAAGAGCTGCAAGGAATAAATATGTAGAAGATTAATGGCACTTAGTTTTAATTTTAAATAAAATGAGGCTTTTCTGTAGGAAGGGCCTCATTTTTTATTGAATAGATATAGGTCTATTTTAATAAAGAACTATTTCTTCCCCATCCTTTGGAATAAAACATTGATTTTCGTATCCTTTTTCATGAATCTTTTTCTGGATAAATGTTCTATCTTCTTTGCAATGGCTTACTGCTTCTAAATGGGTTACCCAGATTTTTGCCTGAGGTGCGCATTCGCAGACTTTAATAATATCTTCACTTGTCATAATAATGGGATCGCCGATAGAAAATGTGGCAGCTCCGCCTGCAACAATAATATGCTGTGGCTTATGTATATTGATTTCCCCTTCAATACCCTTATTCCAAATGCTGTCTCCCACGATATAGACCGATTGGTTATCTTTTTTAAAAACAAATCCATTGACTGTTCCCATTCTTTCTCCAATTTCTCCGGTTCCATGTTGTCCTTTTGTAATTGAAATATCAATTTCATTCCAAAGAATATGATTATCGATTGCTATAACATTCTGAAATCCTTGATTTTCAATTTGATCTGAAATAATGGCAGGACAGAGAATTGTTATCTTTTTATCAAGAAGTTCTATAGCAGCAGTATCCCAATGGTCAGGATGTAAATGGGTAATGGCCACTGCGTCTATGGTTTGCAATTTTTTTATTAATTCATGATGAGTAAAAGGTAAATCCAGTAAAGGATTCAGCAATTCATTATCTGTCATTGGAAATTGGCCCAGAGATCCCTTTTTTCCAAGCATAGGATCAATTAAAATAGAGATTTTATCAATGCTCAATAGCAATGTTGCATTGCGCCATAATTGTAATTTCATTTGCTTAAATTTGTAGAGCAAATCTATTGGTTAACTCAGGTAAAACAATCGAAGGTTACCAAAAGGTTATCCATTTACATCTAAGTACCCTATGAATTTTGAAGAGTTTAAAAACTGTGGTTTGAGAAAGAGCCTGGATATTCTTTCGGGAAAGTGGAAGCCATTAATCCTGCATAATCTTTTTGAAGAAGAGCAGGTACGTTTTGTAGAATTATGGCGGAATATGCCAAGAGTCTCTAAAAAAGTACTTGCAGAACAGCTTAAACAACTGGAGGAAGATGATATTATTCAACGGATTGAGGTCTATAATTTTCCTCCGGAAGTGTATTACAAGCTTACAGAGAAAGGACAGCAGTTGGGACCTATCCTTTCTAAACTTCATGTATGGGGAAATGAGCTGAGCTCTTAGTGCTTTTGTAGATCTTTATTTTAATCTTTAAATTGATCCAAAACCTCAAGAATATTCTGGTACACTATATCCAGTTCTTCAGAAGATATACAATACGGTGGTACCAGATAAAGAACATTTCCTAAAGGCCGCATAATGATTCCCCTCAATAAAAATTCATTATAAAGTCTTTTCCCGATCTCATTGAAATAGGAAGTCCCGTGCCCGGTTTTAAAATCAAAAGCGAGAATGGTTCCGATCTGGCGGGCATTTTCAACTTGTGGATGTGAAGCCAGTGCTTTGATAAAATCTGAATGTTGCTGAGAAATACGTTTGATACTCATTTGGGTTTCTTTTTGAAGTAATAATTCCATACTGGCCAACGCTGCAGTACAGGCTAACGGATTAGCGGTAAAGGAATGTCCATGGAATAAGGTTTTATACTTATCATCAGACCAGAAAGCGTCATAAATTGTTTTGGAACATGTTGTAATTCCCATAGGCATGGTTCCTCCTGTTAGTCCTTTTGAAAAACACATAATATCCGGCTGTTCGGTAAGATAATTAGCTGCAAAGAGTTTTCCGGTTCTTCCAAATCCTGTAAAAACCTCATCCTGAATCATTAGAATTTCCTGTTCCCTGCAGAACCTCATTAGGTTATTCAGGTCTTCAGCGTTATACATCAGCATTCCCGCTGCTCCCTGAACTAATGGTTCGTAAATAAAACACGCTACCTCATCAGCAATGTCTTTAATCTGGGACTGTAAAATTTGTAGATTTTCAGCATTGGGAGTATCGATGAAAACAACTTCAAACAGCCTGCTTTCAAAAGGTTTAGTCCAATAGCTTTTTCCACTTACAGACATAGCGCCAAAGGTGTCACCATGGTAGGCATTTTTAAAAGCAAGAATTTTTGTTTTTTCTTTCCCTTGATTGTGTGCATACTGAATACACATTTTTAAAGCTACTTCCACTGCTGTAGAGCCATTATCAGAATAGAAGACCCTTTTCTGGTTAGAGGGTAAAAGTTTAAGTAGATTCTCTGAAAGCTGTGTGGCTGGTTCATGCGTAAACCCGGCAAAAATAACCTGTTCCAGCGTGTTGAGTTGCTCAAAGATACGTTGAGCGATATAAGGATGTGAATGTCCATGAAGGGTTACCCACCATGAGGAAACCACATCCATATATTTTTTGCCTTCCTGGTCGTAAAGATAAAGCCCCTTTCCTTTTATGATGGGGATGATTTCATCAGCCGTTTTCATCTGGGTGTAAGGATGCCAGTTGACAGCTTTATCTCTTTGCTGGAGATTGGTTGGTGTTATTATATCCATGTGCTTATAAAATGTATTGATGACTTTTGAAGTCAGATTGAAATTTTTTGTTTTTAACGCAACGTTCGTTATAGGGTTTTACAATGATGCGTTATGATTTTTAAGAGCGCAAAGGCGCTTCACTCAGCTAAGGTTTGATGATTTATCTACATTATATTGTATTTTTCTCTGCTGAATGCAATGCCCTTGCGAACAGAAAATATGCAGTTTCATGATGTTTTTTTTGCGATCCTAGCGTTTAAATAAATTAAAAACTAAAGGAACTCCACAAGTAATTCGTGAATGAAATTCAAAATGCTCATTATTAAAATCCAGAAACTCATATTCTTAATTTTTAGCAGCACGTTTCTTTTTTCATCATCGGTTTTAATCCAAGAGTCTGCAGCATTTGCATATCTTCGGAAACACCAGGGTTAGGCGTTACCAGCAATGTTTCTCTTTCACCTGTAAAGATAGAGTTAGCCCCTGCCATGAAACACCATGCTTGTTCTGTTTCTGTCATTTCTATACGTCCGGCACTCAATCTTACCATAGAAGAAGGCATCACGATTCTTGCAGTGGCAATCATTCTTACCATTTCCCAAGTATCTACTTTCTCATTATCTTCCAGTGGAGTTCCCTCTACCCTAGCCAATGCATTGATAGGAACGGATTCCGGATGTTTAGGCATAGTAGCTAATGTTAGCAACATGGAAATTCTGTCTCTATGAGTTTCTCCCAGACCAATAATTCCGCCTGAGCATACTGTAATTCCTGCTTTTCTAACATTATTAATTGTATTGATTCTATTGTCAAATGTTCTGGTGGAAATAATTTCTTCATAGTATTGTTCAGAAGTATCAAGATTGTGATTATAAGCATATAATCCGGCTTCCTGCAGTCTTATGGCCTGTTCTTCGGTAAGCATTCCCAAAGTACAGCATACTTCCAGTCCAAGTTCATTTACGCCTTTTACCATATCAATAACCCTATCAAAATCGCGGTTGTTACGAACTTCACGCCAAGCAGCAGCCATACAGAAACGGGATGAACCACTGTCTTTTGCTTTTTGGGCATGTGCAATTACCGTTTCAGTAGGTAATAAAGCCTGTACTTTGATATTAGTGTGATAACGTGCTGCCTGCCCGCAATATGAGCAGTCTTCAGGGCAACCTCCGGTTTTGATGGATAACAAAGTTGAGATCTGTACTTCAGATGGATCATGCCATTCACGATGTACCGTAGCTGCTTTATAAATAAGCTCCATAAGGGGTAAATGGTAAATCTCTTCTATTTCTTCTTTCGTCCAGTTGTTTCTGATTGTTGTTCTATCCATTATCATAATTTTGTTATTGTTAATTGTTTTGCAGTAATTGTAATATGTTCTTTATCCGATCTTTCGATTTCAGGTATTTTGATAATTTTTGTTTCTTTTGTAATGAATGTAGAGATTACTCTCTCTGTGTCTTCAGGAAAATTTCCGTTGAAAATCAGGTATTCCAAACTTATATTTCTTTGCTTCAAAGCCATGATTGAAAGTAAGGTATGATTGATACAGCCTAAATAATTCCTCACGACAAGTGCAGCAGGAACCTTCAGCTTTTCAATAAGGTCAATCATAAAAGTATTGTCCGAAAGCGGTACCATAAGGCCTCCTGCTCCTTCCACAATCAGAGTGTTTTCAGTTTCGGGTAGCTGAAAATCATCAAGATGGATCTCTATATTTTCTGCTCTGGCAGATTGGTGAGGAGATGCAGCCAATTGAAGACGATGGGTTTCAGGATGGCAGAAAGTATTATCGGTCCAAGTTTCAATTTTATTGGTATCTGTATAATGAAGATCTCCCGATTGTACGGGTTTCCAGTAATCAGCTTTGAAATATTGTACTAAAATGGCGGAACAGACTGTTTTTCCAATTTCAGTTCCTATTCCTGTTATAAATAGTTTCATTCTAAGTATTGTGTTACATGATACGAGGATGTAGGCCCCCGTTTTTCCGTGGTATCTTTTCTTAAGTAAAGTCTTTAATAATTTCTGTAAGCCTGATAATTCCTGTTTCTGTATTAAAACTGTGAAGACATATCCGGAGTCTTTCGGTGTTCTCTTTTACGGTTGGACTGTAGATGGCATAAGTTAAAAATCCTTCTTCTGATAATGTTTCCTGTAAAGAGTTTAATTTCCGATTGTCTGGAATGATGATAGCCTGAACAGGGCTGGTTTCGAAAGATGGAGATTCTAATCCCTGACTTCTGAATATTTCTATATTTTTCTGAAGTTGTACGGGTAATTCTCTATGGTCTTCCAGAAAATCATACCCCGTTTTGATGCTCATCCACTGAAAATCCTGTGCAGAAGTAGTATAAATAAATGGAGATGCAAAATTGATCAGATAAGATTTTACAATATCATTACAAAGTATTGCCGCACCATGAGCGCCTAAAGCTTTACCATAAGTGATGACATTAGCTGTCACCTGATCCTGTAAACCATATTGATCTACTAAACCATTTCCAAAAACTCCGAATGCATGGGCTTCATCAACAATTAGGTCTGCTTCATATTGTTTTGCCAGTTCAGCAATTTCACGAATCGGGGCAAGATCTCCTTCCATAGAATAGAGACTTTCTATAGCAATATAGCAATATCCTTCCTGTTTCTTTAAGATGCTTTCCAAGTGTTCAATATCATTGTGCCTGAATTTTAGTTTTCTGGCATTTGACATTTTACAGGCATCATGTACGGAACGGTGGATGTGTTCATCTACAATAATCGTATCATGACGGTCCGGAAGTGTTGAAAATAAAGCTAGATTGGCATTATAGCCTGATGGAAACAACAGTGCAGAAGAAAACCGATGCTTCTCAGCAATAAAATCCTCTGTAAAGGTTACTATGTTGCTGTTTCCGCTAATCAGTCTGGAACCCGTGCTACCTGAAAGCAATTGAGGATTTTCACTGATCTTTTCAAGCATTATATTCTGAAATTCTTTGCTTTTCGCTAGTCCCAGATAATCATTGGAATAAAAATCAACACCTTCAGCTTTCGGCTTTAAAGTTCGTAATGTTCCCGTCTTCTTTCTTTTGCAGAGTGCTTCCTGAAATTGGATTATATTTTTAAGCATAGTTCAGTTGAGCCACTTCTTCGGTAATCGCATTAATCCATTGTTGGTGCAAATCCTTTTCAATTTCTAAAATTTGATCTGCGTGTAATTGCCAGTCTTCAGAGAATTCATTCAGTTGGTTAATCATCTCTTCCAGATGCCCTTCTTCTTCCAGGATAATAGATTTTACCATGATTTTAGAAGATTCCTCTGTAAGGATCTGCTGATAAACAGGATAAAGTTCATCGGCACGAACTTCAATGGCGTAGGTTACAAAAAGATAAGCTGCATATTTCAGGTCTTCTTTTGTAAGCTGAAAAGCATCCTGAAGGTACCTGCAGGCCTTAATATCTAATGAATGCAGATATTGTCTGGTTGCTATGGGAGCAAGTAGTTCTCTGCTCTCATATGTTTTACAAAGCTCTGGATCTATTTTCCCGATCTGTTTTTTAAGATAATAGGCATGGCGATGCTCTTCAGCAGCATGCTTAAGCTGGATTTGAGTAACCAGAATAGGATGTTCACACTTTGATATTTTTCTGGCACCGGCATTTTCCATAAAAGAAAGAGTGTTCAGCCATTTGGCATGAGTACTGCCGTCCTGTACTATTCTTTTGAGCAGATGATAAAATTCCATAGATTTTTATTTTGATGCCAAAAGTAGTATATTGCCGGATGGCTCTATGGTGCCAGTTTTTATATTATGGATAGTCCGGTTAAGATTCCTTATGAAAGTTTTATTAAAATAGATAGAAAATCAGAAACTTCTATCTATCTGCAAATAGCCAATCAATTGGTGAATGCTATTCAAAGAGGTGTTTTACCGTTTGGAACTAAACTTCCGGGAACCAGAGCCTTCAGTGAAATTCTGGATGTACATCGCAATACAGCAGTGGCAGTATATGATGAACTGTCTGCACAGGGTTGGGTAGAGAGTTTCCCTAATAAAGGAACTTTTGTGATCGGGAAAGATCAGGAAAAACCTGTAAAAGTAAAGGACTTTGAGGAAAATAACCTTCAGAACTATCCTAAGAATACCGGTTTTACATTTAAAACTACTAATATCTTAGATAATCCTTTTGAGCACTCGGACTGTGAATATGTCTTTAATGACGGTGTACCGGATATCAGGCTTACGCAGATCGGGCAGCATTCCCGATATTATAGTTCCATTCTTAAACGGAAGTCTAATCAGAAAGGACTTGGGCATTATAACCATGACGGAAGTGAATTTTTTAAAGAACATTTATCTCAGTATCTCAATTTATCCCGTGGATTACCGATCTCTAAGAATAACCTTTTAATCACCCGAAGTACGGAAATGAGTATTTATATTGTTTCCGAAATCTTGTTGTCTGCAGGTGATACTGTTCTGGTGGGTGACCTGAGCTATTTTTCCGTTAATATGATTTTTCAAAAGGCAGGTGTTAGTATTGTTACCCTTCCCATTGACAAGGATGGAATTATTGTAGAAAGCGTTCGTGAAGCCTGTAAAAAGCAGACAATAAGGATGCTTTATCTTACTCCACACCATCATTACCCCACAACCGTGGCTTTAAGTGCCCAGCGGAGACTCGAATTGCTGGAACTGGCCAATGAATATGGATTTGTGATTCTGGAGGATGACTATGATTATGAATTCCATTATGATAAAAGTCCAATTCTTCCTTTGGCGAGCGCTGATACGAACGGAATGGTTATTTACATCGGATCTTTCGGGAAATCATTGGCACCCGGATTCAGAACCGGCTTTATTGTGGCTCCTGAAAATTTAATGGTGGAAATGCGGAAACATCTAGGAATTATTGATCGCCAGGGAGATATTCTGATGGAAAGAACATTGGGAGAAATGATTGAAGAAGGAGAAATTAATCGCTATCTGAAAAAATCTTTAAAAGTTTATCAGGAAAGACGGGATCATTTCAGTAGTTTGCTTAAAGAAAATCTTGGAGATGTAATTACATTTGAAAAACCTTCTGGAGGGCTTGCGATCTGGATGGAATGGAATATTCCCATTAATTTAATGCAATTAAGCCGGAAATGTGCCCAGGAAAACCTTTTTATTCCTAAAACCTTGCTCTATCAGAATAAAAAACTTACTGCGATGAGATTGGGATTTGGAGATTTGGGTTTTGATGAAATGGAAAAAAGTATTGAAATTCTTTCCCAGAATATTCTGCATTTTAGATGAAAAATAGTATAAAAGAAGCTTTCAAATATCAATATTTCCAAAAATTGCAAAAATTCAAAGACTGTTTAGAATAAAAATCCTTTTTAAGACCATACTTAAAAAGGATTTTAGGGTAAGATTTGTAAGAGTCTGTACTATTTGAAATACTTATCAAATAAGGTCAGCTGTTCAGACAATGAGCGACTCCAATATTGAGTATCGTGGGCTCCTAAGGACTCTATATAAAGATGCTGTATCTTCTGTTCAGTAAGTTTTGTATGGAACTTTCTGTTTTGTCCGATCATCTGAACATCTTCTGTTCCACAATCGAAAATATAGTGCTGTCCGGCGGCAGCCATTAATTTTATATTGCTGTCTGTAAGGAAATTAGAGTTTAAAGATTCAAAAGGGCCTAATACTTTATTTACCATATACGTGTTGTACCCCTCTCCAAATGAGCTAAGGTCTAAAGCTCCACATGAACTGCCTACAATCTCGAATGTTTTGTTATAGGTAATACCAATATTTGTAGCTCCATAACCACCCATACTCCATCCCAGAATTCCACGGAACTTTTTTTCGGCTTTTACCGGATAGTTTTTATCAATGAAATCAACAAGTTCTTTTCCGATAAAGGTTTGGTATTGGGAATCTTTAGCAATCGGACTATCTATGTACCATGAACTGTAATTTCCATCAGGCAAAACATAAATGGTTTTGTATTGCTGAGCTTTCTGAACCAGATCAGGAATATCCTCCTTTATAGTTCTGTCCGGGTTACCGCTGAAACCATGAAGAATATATACGGATGGATAGGTGGTATTGGGTTGTACATTGGGAGTGATGATAATGGTTTTGATCTTTTTATTCATCTTAGGACTGAAGATTTCCTGATGAATGATCTTTTGTGCTGAAAACTGTGCAAAGGCAGTCAGAACAACAACGATGTTGATTAACTTTTTCATGCTTTAAAAATATTTAATTAATAATAGGCAGACTTTAAGCACATCTTAAATAAATTTACATTCTTTTATTTAAATAATGCTGTACTTGCAATCTTTTGACATAACAAAGTTGCCCCTGAAAAAACAGAAAAGCCTCAACAAATGTTGAAGCTTTTGTTAATTTATTTCTTAATACCATTTATGGGATTAATATTTCCATAGCATTAAGCCTGCCTGATAGCCCGCTCCCAATGTCCATATCAGAATATGTTCTCCTGCTTGGAGCGGTCTCACTTTTTTCTGATATTGATGTAACGCCAGAAAGGGACTTGAAGAACCGGTATACCCTACTTCTTTTGAATAAAAGGGAACTTTTTCCGGGGATAGATTGAAATGTTCACTAATGATATTAATGTTTTTAATTGAGAACTGGGAAAATAAAAACAGATCAATCTCTTCAATTGTTAGCCGGTTTCTTTCTAAAAATTGAGCCATATTGTTTAAAGCAAAATCTACACTACCGCTTCCGTCAAAACTGGTATCCCATATTGTCAGGTCCTTTGGACTTTGGCAAGAATATCCTTGTGGAGGGTATAATACGGTATTATGAAAGTTGCTATCTGTATGGTACAAAACATCTATTAAGCCTGAAGGAGAAGCGTCTTTTTCTACAATAAAAGCAAATGAAGAATCTGAAAAACAAAACGCAGTAACCGGATTTTCAGAATCTAATATCCCTGAAAGTCTTTCTGAACAAACCACCAATGCTTTCTGAGCCGTAGCAGATCCATTCAAATATTTTGAAATCTGATCCAGAGCAACAAAGGCACCTATACAATTGACATTGATATCGTAACAAAGTGTATTAGGCTTTCCTCCCAAAGCTTGATGAATTTTAATGGAATCACAAGGCACCTGATGCTCTGGTGTGGTGCTTACAAATACAATCATATCAATTTCCTGAATAGAAAAGTTGCTTTTACAGAGTACACCTTTAGCTGCTTCAATACCCATAGAAAGTGTTGTTTCATGGGTCTCATCTTTCAGAACAAAGCGATTGCTTCTGCCCAAAGCATTCTGAATCTTTTGCATGGATACGTTCTGTTTTTCAAAATGTTGAATGACAGCTTCATTGCTTTCCGTATATTCGGGATGGTAAAAATAAGTGTGCTGCAGTTTCATAATAGTTCAAATATTTAATGTGATTTAATTGTAATTTACAATAAGTCTCTATAATGAGATTTATTGTAAATTTAGAAAAATATACTATATTTAAAACTGTATTACGAAAAATTATTCTATTATAAATAATTATTATGTAAAGATAAATATGAAATTAAGAGAAAAAATGAGAATTGATATATTATCCATTGATCTCTTTTTTTATACGACTTAATTGTGTAGGGGTTATTCCCAGATAGGAAGCAATATGATGTTGCTTCAATCTTTCATACAGAGATTTATTTTCAAGCAATAATAAATACCGTTGTTTTGCGGTTTCAAATTTTAAAGAAACTTCTAGAGGTTCCTTCTTAACCACCCAGTTTTTCTCCAGATACCGGATATGAAAAAGAGCAAGGTCATGGTGCTTTTCCAATAGTTCACGGTAGGCCTTTACGGGATATTTAATGACTGAGCAATCTTCCAGAGCAATAATATTGAAATCACTCGGTTCATTTTTGATAATAGCCGATGTGGAAGCCACAAAGCTGTTTTCCTCAAAGAAAATTTTATAAATGCTGTTTCCTTCATCATCCATTGTGTAATACCCTACTAATCCGGATTGTATGAAGTAGTAATACCTTGCCATGCTGCCGGATTCCAGAAGAAGATCATTTCTTTTATACTGCTCTTCGCTGCAAATAGCCACCATAGCAGAAGTAGTGCCCTCTGATAATGGATAATAGCTGTTAATTTGTTTTAAAAATTCAGAACTGTTCATGGTGTTAAAGAATAACTATTAAATGATATGGAGACGCATTTCGACTTCCACGAATATACTTTTTTATTTTTTGTCACATAGGCACATAGATTTTATATGTAAATAAAAAATATTCGTGCATTCGTGGCAACAAGAAATCTGCGTAATCTCCATAATGCGAGAGAAAAAATCTTATTGATGCTGATCTTTAATCTAGAATTTTCTTCATCATCAGATCCGTCTGTTCCTCATCTCCAAGTCTGAAGATATGTTTATCAAATTCAACGAAGCCATTCTTTTTATAGAAGTTTAAAGCCCTTAGGTTTTCTTCCCAGACTCCAAGCCACAGATATGATTTTTTGAAATGTTGAGCGGTGTTTAGTGCCTGATCATAAAGTAGCTGTCCTACTTTTTGGCCATGATGGCTTTTCTTCACATAAATTCTTTCAATTTCAAGGCTGGTTTCGCCCTGTATCTCTGTCTGTGCTTTACCGGTATTGACTTTCAGATAACCAACCGGATTATCCTCTTCCCAGGCAATATAAAAAAAAGAATCAGGATTATTCAGTTCAGCGGTTATCTTTTCTGTATTGAAGCTTTCTTTCAGATATTTTTCCATGGCTACTTCAGTATTGTCTTTTGAGAAAGTTTCAGAAAAAGTCTGAATACCCAGCTTCTGGATAATATCTGTATCTTCAGCAGAGGCTTTGTTGATAATAATTGATGCCATTTTTTAAATTTTATGAAAATAATATTTTTTTGAACGCTTCAGAAGCAAGATGCACCTGTACACTCCAGTCGTCGGCAGCATCGCTTCCAGCGTCATCAGAAATGTATTTTAAACATAGAAACGGAATGCTTTCTTTTTGTGCAATCAATGCTAAAGGATAGGCTTCCATATCTACAATATTGTAATCTGTTTCCAAGTGATTCATTTCGAAACTGTCACCACTTCCACAAATTCCTTCTTTAAGACTGTCCATTTTCAATCCATATTCCAAAACAGGTGGAACTCCGGATAATGGGGTTTCATATAGCTTAAAACCTAAACCTCTCACATCCATATCTCTTTGGATAAATTTGGTACAGCAAACCACTTCTCCTTTATGAAAACCTTTGCTTCCTGCAGAGCCCAGATTAACAATTAATTTTGGTTTTCTGAGGTGAATTTCTCTAGTAAGCTCTATCGCTGCATTTACCTTACCGATTCCTGTTATCAGTTTATTCTTCCCGTCAAATACTGTTCCTGCTTCAGAATCCAGTGCAAAAACAAAAAGACTGTCTGCAATAGGAAAATGAAGTTCATTATTAATTTTTATCATTGAAAAATATAGATTTATACTGTATTACAAAGATACAAGAGTTTTGCCGGATTTCGGAAGGATTATGTAGCTTGTAATTTTTTGTTTCTTAGATTAAGAACGATGAAAATACTATATCCTATTATAAAAACAAATACAGGGATTTTAAATGCAGCATAATCAAACAATTCAATAGGAGTCTGAATCATTCTGCTAATGAGTGGGGAGAGCATGAAAAGAAAACTTAAAATGGTTATTGAAGTTTTGTTTCTCCATTTTGTAAAATTCAATATAAATCCTACAAATCCCAAAATTGCAAATATTTGGTCCATATTTCCGATATCAAACATGGTCAATAAAAGCCAACAAATAAAAGGGAGACCCATCATTTGACCCATCAAAATAATGAGTAAATAGGAAAGAATTGAGAGTAGTCTCAGAAAGTTAGTTATTTTAATAAATTGTTTTTTTCAAATATAAAAATATTCCCATTATGCTTAAAAAAGATTATTAGGCTGATATTAAAAACCCCAAACTAAAAAGCTTGGGGTTTATATGATTAAATGCTGCATCCGTCAGCATCACAGGAAGCTCCATTGCCTCCCGAAAGATCTTTAAAAGGACTTACAGTCTCTTTATAAGTCTGCTGTAAAGCATTTTCAAAAACTTCTACAGGCTGTGCCCCTGAAACTGCATATTTACCGTTCAGAACAAAGAAAGGAACACCTGAAACTCCATTGTTTCTTGCCTCCATAATATCCTGGTTTACTTCATAATCCAATTGATCAGAGGTAACAGCTTCTCTGGCTTCTTCTTGAGGAATACCCAGGTTTTCAGCAAGGGAAATTAATACTTCGGTATCCCCTACATTTTTACCATCAATAAAATGAGCAATAAATAATGCTTCTTCCATTTCATTGGATTTGTTATGTTTTTTAGCCAAATGAAGCAGTCTGTGAGCGCTGAAAGTATTGGTGATTAAAGTCTTTCCAAAATCAAAGTCAATACCCGCTCCTTTTCCCATTTGGGTAACCTGAGCCAGCATCTGACTTGCCTGAGCTTCACCTACACCTTTTTTCTCTCTGAAATATTGGATGGTATCTTGAGTTGTATTAGCATCTAACGTTGGATCAAGCTGAAAGCTTTTCCACTCTACTTCCACTTCATCTTTAAATGGCAGTTTTTCTAATGCCTGTTCAAAATTATTTTTCCCGATATAGCAAAACGGACACATTACATCCGACCAGATTTCTATTTTCATTCTATTTAATTTTAATTCGAATTTAGCATAACAAAGATACGGATTTATTTTAATGTAATAAAATTTGTTACATTTATTCCGGACAACCAGAAATAACCTCTCCTTTTTTTTCAACGATATTCCTTACTATCATCATCAGAAATGCAAGAATCCCGAAAATAAAGCCTATCCAGGGGGTGTACTCTACTCCTTTGGTAATAATAATCCAGCCACCGATCGTTGTTCCTAAAGTAACTCCCAGATTTCCGAATGAAGTGGCCAGGCTGTTTGCAAATTCCAACGCATCAGGAGCTGCCGAGATCATATACGTAGAAGCATTCAGAAAGCTCGGAGAATAAAGAAATCCCCAGATTCCTATTACAAAGATAGTGGCTAATAAGTTTCCATCTGAAACATATAATAATACAGGAATTAGGATGGTCCCGGAAAGAAAAAACGCCAGCGTTACCGTTACATTTTTATTGAGCATTTTACCAGCAATTTTGTTCGCAATAATCCCAATAATTCCGAATAGAAATAACATATAGCTTACCATTGAAGTATCCATTCCTTTGGCTTTTCCCAGATAATCAGCAAAATAACTATATGTGGAAAACCAGGCAGTAATCATAAAAAAGTTAGTAAGCGTACTCAAAATAAACGGAGGTTGCTTTAAGATTTTAATCTGGCTTCCATATGACTTTTTTTCTTTGACAGGCATTGACGGAAGAAGAAAATGAATGGTTCCCAATGCAACCAAACTCACGGCAGCCTGTATCATAAACGAATATTCCCATGAATAGAGCCCCGAAATCCAGGTAGCAAAAGGAACCGTAGTAACCATCGCTATGGCAACCCCATTGAACACAGTGCTCATCAGCTCATTTTTCTTACTGTTATCAGCTCCGGATATCGCTACAGACAGTGCTGTTGCAATATATACAGGCTGTAAAAATGCAGGAAGAATTCTTACCAGCATCAACAGCCAGAAAGGAGGCGAAAATGAAGAGATAATTCCGGTGATGAGGAACATAAGGATAGAAGCTGTCATTACCTTTTTACGATTAATCCCCGAAGTAAGTAAAGTCATAAAAGGTCCTGTAAGAGCAATAACCAAAGCAAAAGCACTTAAAAGATAACCTGCTTTGTCTATACTGATTTTATAATACTCAGCCACCTGTGGCAGGATTCCAATGATTCCGAATTCTGTTGTAATCACAGCAATAAATCCCAAACATCCGATGTAGGCATACTTTTTCATGATTATTTCTTTGGATGGGTTTATTTAAAATGTTGCTGAGCAAAATCTGCCATTTCATTAACGGCCAGCTGCGTTTCTTCCAAAATTTCGCCCATGTGCATAAAGCCATGAACCATATCTTTGTAAAAGCTTGTAGTTAGGGGAACTCCGGCATTTTGCATATTTTCAGCAAGATGTCTTGCATCATCCGCCAAAGGATCATGTTCCGCAATAATAATCAGTGTTGATGGAGTATTTTTGAAATCCTTTATTAAAACAGGAATCGCCAGTGGGTTATTGCTTTCCCCATTGGGAAGATACGAGTTCCAGGCATCTACTCCCCCTTGCTTATTGAGAACCGGCCCGTTTTCATAAATTTCCCAGGTTTTTGTGTTAAGCTGATTGTCTACAGCAGGATAAATCAGAACCTGAAATTTAAAGAGTTCTCCAATTTGGGTAGAAACAGCCGTTGATAAAGCACCCCCTGCACTATCTCCTATAATTCCGATCTGATCTTGATCAATTCCTAAGGAGTCTGCATTATCTATAATCCACTGTACAACATCAAGACAATCATTTAAACCTGCAGGAAAAGGATGTTCCGGAGCAAGGCGATAATCTATAAAAATAACGGCAGATCCTGTTGCATTGGCTATTTTACGGACTACCGCATCATGGGTTTCATAGCCACCGGCAATAAACCATCCGCCATGAAGATAAACAATGGCTGAAGATTTCTGAACGGTTTTTCCCTTTGGACGATAGATTCTGATAGGAATTTGATGGGTTTCCATTGGAATATCCAGTTCTTCAATCATAGCAACGGCTTCTTTTTTAGCACTAAGCTGTAAAGACATTACTTCAAGATATTTTCGGGCATCATCCAATGGATTTTGTGGGTTAAAAGACTGTATTTTTTCCAAATGGTTTAAAATCTGACTGATTTTAGGAGTCAACTGCATTTTATTGTAATTTTAAGTTAATATTGTTTGCAGTGAACAGTAGCGCTATTGTTATTTATCTGCTTTTATGGGGACAAAATTAGTTTTCATACCTTACATTTGCACTATATACAGACCAATGTATGGTACGAACAAATTTGTAAGTATGGGTAAGATAAAAGAGAATTCAACCAATAATATCAACAAACAATATATTCAGGAGTGTGATTTGAGCTATGCCGTATGTAAGATCGGTGGAAGATGGAAGTTGTTTATTCTGAGTAAATTAAAAGATAATAAATTACGCTTCAGTGAAATTAAAAGAGCTATTCCGGGAATCACAGAAAGAATGCTTACGCTTCAGTTGAAGGAACTTGAAAAGGAAGGATTGGTAAAAAGAACAGTATATGCGGAAGTTCCGCCAAGAGTAGATTACGAGCTTACTGATATTGCCAGAGAACTGATTCCTATATGGGATGCATTAAATACTTGGGGCGGGAAGCATAGGAAATTTATTGAAAAGCAGGAAGGATGTAATACAAAATAGCATATGTAAATCTTCTTTGCTGAAAACTTTATATAAGTGAAGTGGAAATATTTTTCACCTTAAAAATATACACAATTGTAGTAGCCTCTTGCCTCCTTTGCGTTTTCCAGCACAGTTTATGATTTATTGACTTTATTACAAAATAAGATATGAGCAATTAAAGCCAAAACGCCAAAGATAGTTCCTACAGCGCAAACGCCTGCCCATTGTGCTTTCTGCCAAGCAACAGATGCCAGCCATGTTCCTAGTGAACCTCCAATGAAATAAGATACCATATACACTGTATTCAGCCTGTTTACAGCATTGGATTTAATTAAAAAGTAATTGGTCTGGTTCATAATATGGCTGGATTGCACCCCAAGATCTACCAGGATTACTCCTACAATTAAACCCCAATAGGTTTCTCCGGCAAAATAAGTGAATCCCCAGCTTCCAATAAGAATCAGCAGTGAGTACAATATGATACGGTTGATATCTAAGTATTTTTGAAGATTTCCTACTTTTGCTGCTGCTAAAGCACCCACAGCTCCAGCAAGACCAAAACTCCCTACCACAGATGAGCCTGCGTTAAAAGGCGGTTTTTCCATATGAAAAACCAATGTTGTAAATAATGCACACATAGATCCAAAAGCCATAGCCCCACGGAAAGAAGCCAGCTGAAGAATCGGTTGTGTTTTAGCAAGATGAACTACGGAGCTCATCAATTCTTTGTAATTACCTTTGAAATTGGGAGATAGTTCCGGAAGCATTTTATACACTGCCAGCCAGACTAAAATCATTAATCCCGCAGCAATTCCAAACATGGCTCTCCAGCCCCATACTTCCCCTACAATACCGCCAATGAAACGGGAAAGAAGAATTCCTAATAAAAGTCCGGACATTACCAATCCGATATTGGCAGATTTTTCTTTATCTGAGGACAATTCAGCTGCAATGGGCACAAACAGTTGAGGGATTACAGAAGTAGCCCCTATCAATAAACTGGCAGCATATAACATCCATAATTGGTTAGCAAAGGTCATCCAAAGCAGAGATCCAAAAACAAGAAAAAGATCAATCAGGATTAATTTTTTACGGAAAAACTTATCTCCAAGCGGTACAATCAGTAATAATCCTAGAGCGTACCCGATCTGGGTAAGAACGGAAATTTTGCTGGCAGCCGCTTCAGAAACATGGAGATCTTCAGAGATCAATGCCAGTAAAGGCTGGTTGTAATAATTGTTGGCCACTACAAGTCCTGAAATAATAGCCATTAACCAGACCACTGTTCTGGAAATAGCGTTGGTAGAATTCACCTGCATCTTAAAATTTTTATTGAATAGAAATATATCCTGATGACTGAATGTTTTGGATCTATTTTTTAATGACCTCAAAGATAGTCATTTTCATAAAAAAGACAGATTTATTATAATTGATTTCACCTGTAAGTGTTATATGTCTTTTTCTTATAACCTGCTCCAACAAGGAGTTTTTTTTAAGTATTATCCAATTTTATCTTTACATTTGTAATAACACACATTTATTTTTATGGATTATATGGATTCCAGAGAACAGATCTTACAGAAATCTGCAGAAGCAAAAGAACTTTATCTTCCCCATATTTCAGTGGACCCGGTTGTTTTTGGTTTTGACCAGAATGAGCTTAAGGTATTACTGGTAAGAATGAATTATAAAAAACAGTGGCTTCTGCCGGGTGGTTATGTAAGAAGAGATGATGATCTGGATGAAGCAGTAGTAAGAGTGTTGAAAGACAGAGCAGGTGTTACTGATGTATTTCTGGAAGAATTCGGTGTTTTTGGAAGAAAAAACAGAAGTCAGCTCTATTTTGATGAGTTTGATGAAACCCTGTTCCAAAAGCAGCGGTTTATTTCCGTAGGATATTATGCGCTTTATAATTCCTCTGAAATTAATCCTGTAGCCGATGATGTAAGTGAAGCCTGTGAATGGGTGTATCTGCGTCAACTTCCTGAAATTGTTCTTGGAATGGATCACCGTGAAATTATTGAAAAAGCATTGCTTACTTTACGCGAAAAAATATCTACCAAACCCATTGGATACAATCTGATGCCGGAAAAATTCACCCTTCCGGAACTACAGAAACTATACGAGGCAATATTAGGCAAATCACTTAACCGAGGGAATTTCTACAGAAAAATTAAAAATCTGAATGTTTTAAAAAAACTTGATGAACAAAAATATGTAGGCGCTCACAGATCTCCCGATCTTTACTCCTTTGATATAGAAAATTATGAGAAAGCTTTGGAAGACGGTTTGAACAACTGGTAAGGTTCTTCCATTGTTTTTACCGATGATATCTATTGATGAAAAACCTTTTGGATGTTGAAAATATTCAGGAAATTTGCATCATGAAAATCATTCCACTCAAAGAAGGTAATTTCTCTGCAAGTAAAACCAAAGACTTTACCCTTTTAACAGAAGAAAACTTTGATACCGTTACCGGAATAAAAATGTCTGTCCAGCCTTTTCTTATCATTACTGAAAACGATTATATCCTCTTAGATGCTGGCATTGGCTGGAAAAATGAGGCTGGGAACACTGTAGTTTCAGAAATTCTTGAAAGAGAAAATATACGGCCTGAACAGATTACAAAACTCCTTCTCTCTCATCTTCATAAAGATCATATTGAGGGGGCAGTAACACTTACAGATGGTGGTTATGAAGCAACTTTTCCTAATGCTCAGATTTATATCCAAAAACGAGAGTTGGATTTCGCAATGGAAAATAAAGGAAATCCCTCTTTTGATTTTGATATTTTAGAAAAACTGATTCAACTGCCTCATATTATCTGGATGAATGATGACAAAGGGCAGATTACGGATGAAATCTCATATGAAGTGGTAGGTGGCCATACCCCATTTATGCAGGTGTTCTGGATCCGGGAAAATAAAGAAACGGTTTTCTATGGAGCAGATGACCTTCCACAAGCATCATATTTAAAATACCATTTGGCATACAAAAGTGATTTTGATGGCAGAAAAGCAATGGAATTAAGGCTTTTATGGGAAAAAGAAGCGAAAGAGAGCAATTGGAAGATCCTTCTTTATCATGACCTGAATAAAGCTATTATTGAAGCTTAAACACAGATATCACTCCGGATATTTATTAAATCTAAAATAAATATCCGGAGTGTTTTTAATTGGAAAACTCAAGCTTATTTTCTGCAAATTTTAGATGTTCTAGATAGGTATAGCAGCCTTCAAAATCAAAATATTTTTCTTTTAATAATGATGCCTGATACTGAATAGGCAAATACTTTCCCCATTTTGAAAAATCTATAACCTCAGGTTTTTTTTCCAGTAACTCTATGAGAATCTGATCCATATTTTGGTTCCTGTCAATACCTTTTAATATAATTTGCAGTTCACTACTGCTGTAGTCTTCTATCTCAAAAAGGCTTTCCTCATTATGAAGAATATTTTTGACCTTTAATGTATTTAAAATAAAATGCAAAGTCCTGTTGATTTTTGAACTGGTAAAGGAATAAAAGCTAAGAAGCTCATTACTGGTTAATAGAGGTCTTTCAGTTTTAAAATCATTAATAGTAAATAGAGAAAATTCTTTTCTTAAATCATCAATAGCTTCACGACCCATCTCATCCAAAAAATCATATTCTTCTTTTGAAATCAGTATTTCGAGCATTTTTTCCCTGATCCGGTAAGCAATATCGGCTGGATCTCCAAAGAATGTAGGTTTATTTCCATCTTTGGCAGGCATCACTTCTATTTTTTTTGTTTTAAAATCAATATCAATAATACTCCAAATCTTTGCAGACAGGTAAATATTTTCACTTTCCCTTATTTGTGGAGATAATGGCAATTCCCCAATTTTAACGCCATTGCTGGAAACTTTAAAGAAAATCTGAGTTTCAAAAAGGCTGTAAAAATCCCTGTTATTCACAACGTCTTCACCTTCCATTCCTAAAATCAGTTCATTACCCAACTTTTCTAAAAAATCAAGGGTAATAAGATGGATAATAATCTCTTCTGTTTCTTCTTTTTTGATTTTTGAAAAAACAGAGTTGCCGGTTATTTCTTCCAACAGTCTGGATGAAGATATTCCTGATGTTCCTTTAACAATAGATAAAATCTGGTGAACTAAAACATCATAAGGTTTTTCATTAATGGCAATGGGTTCTATATACTGTTCCTGATACAGCAGCCAACACGCTAATGACTGTAATAAACTCCATTTGTCCGTAGCATACAAAAACAGGTTACTTGCTTTGCCTTCACGTCTTCCGCTTCTTCCTACTCTTTGGATCAGAGAGGCAATACTATGAGTGGCATCAATCTGCACTACTTCATCTACATTACCGATATCAATGCCCAATTCTAAAGTTGAAGTACAGGAAATACAAAAATTCTGAAGTGTTGAATTTTTAGCAAAAAACTCTACATATTCCCTTACTTCTTTATCTACAGAGGAATGATGTGAAAAGTAGTTCTTATGTCCACCTACTCTTTCTGAGATCTGCTTTAATTTAACGGCAACTTCTTCTACTCTGCCTCTTGCATTAGGGAAAATAAGAACCTTACTTTCTCTTGTTCTTACATATAAGTCTTTTAATAAAGGTAATGGTAATGGTAATGCATTTACAGAACCTTCAAAATATCTGAAAACAGCATTAATCGGTTTGGGGGTGTTATCTCTGATAATTGTGGTGTCCTTCGGATCTCCAAGAAAATTCTTAAGCTCAATATATTGATTGGCATCGCTTACTGTAGCAGAAAGCCCTACAACACTGAATTTTTTAACATTTACTTTTTGGAGCCGGTTCAGCAAAGACTGCAGGTGTGTACCGCGGTCTGATCCCAGAAATGAATGGATTTCATCAATAACAATATAATCCAACATAGAGAATAAATGTTGGATATTGTAAGGTTTATTTACAAACATCGCTTCCAGAGATTCAGGAGTAATGAGAACAATGCCTGCCGGACTTTTCAGCAATCTGTCTTTAGCACCTCTAGCTGCTTCTCCATGCCATTTGGTTACCGGAACATCAAGATATTCACAAAGGCTTTCAACACGGATAAACTGATCATTAATCAGGGCAATTAAAGGAGAAATATAAAGCACTTTTACGCCTGGTTCTTTAAAATTCACTTTGGACAGAATAGGCAGAAAAGCGGCCTCAGTTTTACCTGAAGCTGTTCTTGATATTAAAACATAATTGTTATCTGTAGTAATAATTTTCGGAATAGAAGCTTCCTGTATCTTTCTCAGGCTCTCCCATTTCTTATCCCGGATGTATTTTCTGATGGGTTCAGAAAGCAGGTTGAATGCTGTCATAGTTCCTCAATACTGTCTAAAAGGATCAGATCATTTGGTCTTTCATCGGAAATTTCAATGTCTCCGAAAAGTCTTCCTTTGTCCACATCAGGATTTTGTCTGATGATATTCAGGATATTCAGAAAGTCCCTGATGACTTCTCTTGGAGTAAGAAATTCTGCAGCTCCCGGTTTATTGAACATTTCCTCCATAAAAGCAGAAATTTCCTCATCCGTAATATTCAATTCTGTTTTGTAGTTAAAATCAAAGATCAGTTTCAGTTTTTTAAGCAAAACAAAAATTTCATTATGATTCAAAGGCATCAGTTTGATGACCGGCTGGGCAAAATCACGGAACTCATACGTTTCAAACTTATTGCCTTCCAGTCTTGATTTTAATGCCTGGTAACTGAAAAGTCCTCGTCTTTCGTTTTCCAAAAACTCTTTTGTTCCTGCAAAATTGATGAAAAGATTGGATACTTTTCCCTGGAAACAGTCATTATAAATAGATAAAATCTTCTCATAGTTTTTCTCGCGTGAAGCGGAAACTGATATTTTGTAAAGATTGATGGCTTCATCCAGATTAATCATAAAGCCGCTGTAGCCCATACTTACAAAAAGCTTACAGAAGTTTTTCAGCATATCATAATAGTTGGAATCATTGATGATTTCCCTTATTCCAAGATCCCGACGGGCCTCTGTTTTGATGGTATATTCACCTTTGAGCCATTTCAAGGCATTTCGGCGCAGCAATTCATCCCCTTTGATATAACCTTCATAATATTTTACGATGGCAGAACCGAAATCAAATCCGCCTACTTCAGTAATTTCATTCATTGTTTTCATAATGGAATTCTGAATCAGCTCTAAATATTGGTCATTTCTTATTTCCATTAAAGGAATATTATTTTCCTCTGCTGTTTTTGAAATAACCTGCTCAATCCACTTTTCCAAAAGCGTTTGTAAAGCCCCACCTTCAGGTTTGGTCTGGATGGCAATATTATCCATGATAGCAGAATAAAGAATCACACTTTTCCCATCATTGGCATACAGCCTGTTATCCGGAGTGAAATCTGCATTGGCCACTACAAACTTCTGCTTTAAAGCTACCGTATTTAAAAGATGAAGCATAAAAGATTTTCCGCTTCCGAAATCCCCGATCCAGAATTTTACGAGACTGAGCCCGTTTTTAACGTCTTCAAGGGAACCGATGAAAGCATTTACTTCATCAGATCTTCCTACGGTAATATGTTGTACTCCAATTTTAGGCACCACACCACTTACCAGGGAGTTGATAATGGAAGTTGCTTCTTTGGGTTTGATATTGTCAATCATTGTTTAAAAGTTTTTTATAGTAATTGGTGTTAATAATAAAATATTCATCCTCTTCCTCAACCAGAATATCATCAAGGGTTTCATAACAGGATTCGTTAATAGAATCTATGGTAGAACCCATAAACAGGCCTTTGGTTTTGATAAACTCTTCAAAATCAGCTTGAAGTATATTAAAGCTTTGTTTTTCAAACAGGTCAAGAATTTCCTTTTGAATAGCTGATAAATTCAATTCATCAAGGTATTTTGAGCTGTGAGATTCCTGAATCTGTGGAATGGTGATTGTTACTTCCTGTTGATTGGAAACTTCTTCTGCATTTACAGAATCTTCACTCTCTTCTTCATTAAGAATCTGACCTAAAATACCAGCCGTTTCAGAATCCAGTGCCTGAATGTTTTTAATGGCTTCGGGATCAATGGTAATTCTTTTTCTTTTAGGAGCATACAACAAATTTGCCTTTTCAATAGCATTGTCTAGGTTTCTGTCAGTAATAAATTCGCTAAGAATCTTTTCAAAATCAGACAGTTGTTCTTTTGTGGAAAATAAACTTTTCTGGACGGTTTTGTTCAGTTGCCTTTGGTCGAACTTCGGAGAATTCAGATCTTTATCAAGATAATGAATGTAAAGTTTTAATGCGCAGGTCTTATCATGTTCTGCAACAAATTTTGAAGCTTCAAAAAATATAGCATCAGCAGACGGATTTTTGATATTCACTTCCGTAAGTCTGAAAATTTCTCTTTCAAATGCTAATGGATTGGAATAATCTTCTTTGATCTCATCAAATTTGGTTTTCCAGCGGTTCGTATTATTCTCATTGAGGATAATATTCGTTTTATAGTCAGCATCCAGAATCTGATGTTGATTCTCAGTAAGAAAAGCTTGCAGCTTTGAAACCACTTTTCTATTGTACTGATGAAGAATATCAGGATGATTATAATTGAAATCGGTATTGATTTTTCTTTTGATACCGTATACATCACGAACATTATTTTCACATAATTTTAGAATGTGATTGAAAATTTCAGTCTGTACAGACTCATAGGTATAATTGTAGTTTAAACTGTCTTTCCTGTAATTGTAACGAAGGCACACAATGATTTCCGAAAGCTCGTCAACAACTGTAGAGTAAGATTTATTCACAGGTATACAGTGTTCAAACAGGTATTCAACAGCTCTTATAAACTGTTTTAATATCTGAACTTTACAATATTCTATTTCATTGAAAACATTGCCGGAAAAAGACATTTTATCCAGCATTTTGGTCTGAGCTTCACTCAGGGATAACTTACGGGTATATTTTTGTCCGATTTTCCAGGAATCCGGATCATAAGTATTAGATTGAGAATCCGGAACAGAGGCTATATTTCCAAAATCAATTGGTATTTCTCTGTTTCCTGAAACATCTATAATGGAATCATCAATTGTATTATCATTCTGCATGATGGCTTCTTAGTAAAATTGAGTTTATTAGTTAATTAGTTTTTCTGAGTATTAATCAGTTCTCTAATATAACAATATTGTCTCAAATGTACTGAAGAGGAGTCAATATTCTTTACGGTTTCCCGTAATGCGGAATAGATAAGGCTTCCTTTTCTTTAAAATGCTGCGACTCTTTAATTATAAGTCCAGCTGTCTCTGAAACTCCTCAAGATATTTTGCTATGTGAATACCATCTGCCAAGCCATGGTGTGCCTCAATAGAAACGGGCATGTATTTTCTACCATCGCGGATATTGAATTTACCAAAAGATATCTTAGGTACCGATTCGTCATTGTTAAAATTGGTCGGGTGAAGAATTGCACTGAACGAATTCCAGGGAATGGTGGTGTGTCTAACGTGATCTTTCCCTAATCTCTCATTGCTTAATCTAAGTCCTGTAGAATGATGAACTCCTTTTATTTCGTCCTGTAATGCCGCATTAAATGTTTCAAAGTCTTCTGAAAAAGGAGTAAATGAAAAACCAAAAGTCCCATCCGGTCTGCCAATCGTGCTTCCGGCATGAACAAAATCAAATTGAACCACCTGACCATCAATAATTCTCAGCTTTAATTCATCAACTGTATTAACGGCAATCATCGATTTGTGGTAGTAATAAGCAAAGAAAGAATATCCACTTTCTCTAGCTTTGTCATACGCTTTTGTGCAATCTACTTCGGTAGTAAAACCAAAATAGGGGCTTGCCATTTGAGAGAAAAATTCAAAATGCTCCTTTCTGTTCCATTGCTCGAGGTCTACAATCTTCATTGATTTTTAATTTGCTGCAAATTTCTATAAATTTTCCCGGTTTTAACTAGTAAATGAGTATTAATTTTCTATAAACAAGGATCTGCAGGTTGGAGAACGCAAGAGGTTAAGGGGTTTTATAAGGCTACGTTTTTAAGGGGCAGGGATTTTATCTGCAATACAATTGAATATTGCTTATGATGGCCACGAATACACGAATATCTCTATGGGTAAATGTCATTATATTTGTCATTTCGTAGGAATCTCAATATTGCTTTTAAAATGTAGAGGATTGATTCTTATGAAAATAGAAAATTTTGCACCTAAATAATGAGGAATTGTATGCTGAGACTTGATTATATAAAGTCATAATAATAATCAGCTAAAAGTATGCGTGCATCCGTGACAGGATCTATGACTTTGATAAATAAGCTCTCCATTTCTTCTGAAAGCCGTATTTTTGAGGAAATATTTTTCGGATGTTTGAAGTATTGCTTTCCCATATTCAGAATAAAGTTGAGATTAATGATGAACAGAAAAGTCTGATTCAAACATTTTTTACAATAAAAAAGCTGAAGAAAAGGCACTACCTGTTGCAGGAAGGAGAAATCTGCAGATGTCTGTCATTTGTAAGCAAAGGGTTGTTAAAATCTTATTTCCCTGATGAAAAAGGAAATGAACACATTAATATGTTTGCATTTGAAGGTTGGTGGATCTCCGATTTCAACAGCTTTATTCATCAGGAAAAGGCAGTTTTAAATATTGATGCTGTAGAAGATACTGAAGTCTTGATGATTACATTGGAAAATTATGAAAAAATGATGTTACAGATTCCTGCAATGGATCGCTATTTCAGAATTCTGTATCAAAACAGTCTGGTCACCAAAGATTACAGACTTATTGTTTCCAACGGATATACTGCTGAAGAAAAATACCTGCAACTGGCACAGAAAAACCCGGAAATGATTAAACGTGTTCCCCATAATCTCATTGCTTCCTATCTTGGACTGGCTCCCGAAACCATCAGCAGAATCCGCAAAAAGAATTCCCTTAATAATACTTGATCCAGATCAACTCAAACCCATGATCTAAATCAAGTGTGACAAGCTGTAACCACCATAATTTTGCTGAAGAATTTTACAATACTTATGGAAAATACAGAAAATATTGCATTGGTAGTAGGTGCTACCGGAATTACAGGAAGCAATCTTGCCGAAGAACTTCTTGCACAGGGTTGGAAAACTTATGGATTATCAAGAAACCCAAATAACAGCATTCCAGGTCTTCTTCCTGTGAAAGCAGATCTACTGGATGAACAGAATCTTATGGAGGCATTGAAAGACCTCTCTCCTACTCATGTTTATTTTACGACCTGGATGCGCAATGATACAGAAGAAGAAAATATTCGGATCAACAGTATGCTGGTAAGAAATCTCCTGAATGTTTTATCTCCTAAAAAATCAGTTCAGCATGTTGCTTTAGTAACCGGTTTGAAACATTATCTGGGACCATTTGAGTCGTATGTTAAAGAAGATAAATTACCGGAAACGCCAGTTCGTGAAGAATATCCAAGACTTCCGCTTCCCAACTTTTATTATGCTCAGGAAGATGAAATCTATAAAGCTTCAGAAAGAGACGGTTTTACATGGAGTATTCACCGCCCTCATACGGTTGTAGGATATGCGGTGGGAAATCTCATGAATATAGGGGCCACTCTAGCTGTATACGCGAGTATTTGTAAGGAAACAGGCAGGAAATTCATCTGGCCAGGATCTGAAGCACAATGGAACGGTGTCTCAGACGTTACTGATGCCGGAATATTAGCCAAACAATTAGTGTGGGCTTCTACTACAGAATCTGCAAAAAATCAGGCCTTTAATATTACCAATGGAGATGTTTTCCGATGGAAATGGCTATGGAAAAGACTCGCAGATTGGTTTGGAGTAGAATTCGAAGGTTTTAGCGATACCATAAGACCATTGGAAAAAGAACTAAAAAACGATCAGGAAATTTGGAAAGCTATTGCAGAAAAAAATAATTTGAAAGAGAACAATTTAGATCGTTTGTCTTCTGCATGGCACACTGATTTAGATCTTGGAAGACCGTTAGAAGTAATGTGTGATTTGTCAAAAAGCAGAAAACTTGGCTTTACAGCCTATAAAAGCACAGAAGACTCTTTTATCGAAGTATTTAAAAGATTGCAAGCTGAAAATATAATCCCTTAATGATGGTTACTTTATAGCCACGAATACACGAATAAAAAGATATTCGTGTATTCGTGTATTTCTGGCAATTATTAAACGTATTCAATTTTATCACAGATAAAATCCTTGCGCCTTAAAGGCACGACCTTATAAAAAAACGTAGTGCCCTTGTGTTTTCCAACAATAAAACCTTAAGTTGCAATAAAATCAACAGTTTATTGTAAATTGGTTAAGTTTTTGAAGCATTTTATCCAAACGAATCACACCCTTGAAGCTAATCACATTGACTCAAAAAGGAATTTACTGTCCGCAGGGAAAGTTCTATATAGATCCCTGGAGGCCTGTAGATATGGCTGTAATCACTCACGGACATGCCGATCATGCCCGTTGGGGAATGAAGAAATACCTTTGCCATCATTTTACGAAACCTATTTTATATCAGAGAATTGGAAAAGATATAGAATGTCAAGGGGTGAAATATGGGGAAAAGATCAACATTAATGGCGTAAATGTTTCATTACATCCTGCCGGACATATTATTGGTTCAGCCCAGATACGATTAGAATACAAGGGATTTGTAACCGTTGTTTCCGGAGATTATAAAGTTCAGGATGATGGTCTCAGTACCCCTTTTGAACTGGTGAGATGTAATGAATTTGTTACAGAAAGTACTTTCGGACTTCCCATTTATAATTGGCTGGAAGTGGATGATTTAAATAAAAAGCTTCAGAATTGGGTCTTAAAAAATCAGGAGAACAGCAAAACTTCTGTGTTCATCGGATATTCACTTGGAAAAGCTCAACGGATTATGAAAGCTGTAGAAGGACTGGGAAAAATATATGTTCACGAATCTATTGGACGACTGAATAACGCTTTTGAAGCTGTAGGAGTAGATCTTCCGGAATATACCATTGCAGATTTCAGAGAGAGCCCGAAAGATATGGAACACGAAATTGTGATTGTTCCTCCCGCTTTGCTTGACAGTAATATTATTAAAAAGATTCCTGATCCCGCCACTGCAATATGTTCAGGCTGGATGCAGGTGCGTGGTGCCAGACGATGGAGAAGTGCCGATGCAGGTTTTCCCATGAGTGATCATGCCGACTGGAAAGGATTATTACAAACTGTAAAAGCAACAGAAGCAGAGATTGTACATGTTACCCATGGACAGACGGAAATTTTTTCAAAATATCTGAATGAGATTGGAATGAAAGCAGATGTTATAGAAACCCTGTTTGGCGAAGATGAAGAAGTATCAGAACAGGAAACCCTTGAAAATCCAAAGTCATGAGACATTTTGCAGGCCTTATCAATGCTTTGGAAACGACCAATAAAACCAATGCTAAAATTGATGCTATCATTGATTATCTGGAACGTGCTCCGGATGAAGATAAAGTGTGGTTTATTGCTTTATTTACAGGAAAAAGACCCAAAAGGAATGTCAATACGAACTTAATGAAGGAATGGGCATTAGAAATCACAGGACTCCCTTTCTGGCTCTTTCAGGAAAGCTATTCCTCAGTTGGAGATCTTGGAGAAACCCTCTCATTAATTCTCCCACCACCACAGGAAAATATTGAACGAAGCCTTTCCCAATGGATGAAGGATATTGTTGATTTACAAGATAAAAAAGAAACCGAAAAGAAGGATTTTGTTCTGTCTTCATGGAATGGTCTGGATTATACGGAACGTTTGATTTTCAATAAATTAATAGGTGGAAGCTTTAGAATCGGAGTATCAGATAAAACTCTGATTAATGCATTAACCAAATTCTCCGAGCAGGAAGCCAGTACATTAACTCATAGTTTAATGGGGAAATGGAAGCCTGAGGAAGTTTCCTATAAAGAATTGATCTCTGCAGAAAATATCAATCCGGATAATTCCAAACCTTATCCGTTTTGTCTTGCATATCCTTTGGAAAAAGAGCTTGAGGTGCTGGGACAGCCGGATGAATGGCTGATAGAATATAAATGGGATGGCATACGTGGACAGATCATCCGAAGAAATGATGAAGTGTTTATATGGTCGAGAGGTGAAGAACTTATTACCGAGCAATTTCCTGAGATCGCTCAGACAGTAATGGCGATGAAAGGCAATTTTGTTTTGGATGGAGAAATACTTGCAGTAAAAGAAGGTAAGGTTTTAAATTTTAATGAATTACAGAAAAGATTAAATAGGAAAACTTTAACTAAAAAAATGCTTTTTGAAATTCCTATTGAAGTATTTACCTACGACTTATTGGAACTCGAAGGCCATGATTTGAGAAACAAACCTGTTTCTGCAAGAAGAGCAATGCTTGAAGAATTATTATTGAATGAAACCACTGAAAATATAAGGCTTTCCAAGAGTATAGATTTTGAGAAATGGGAAGATCTGAATGAAATCCGGGAAAACTCAAGAAGTGTAAACAGTGAAGGGCTGATGCTGAAACAGAAAAACTCGCCTTACCATGCGGGACGTAAAAAAGGCGATTGGTGGAAATGGAAAATCAATCCTTTTACCATTGATGCCGTTCTGATTTATGCCCAAAAAGGCAGCGGCAGACGAAGTGCCTATTATACAGACTATACTTTTGCCGTGAAAAATGAAGACAAATTAGTCACTATTGCGAAAGCGTATTCAGGTTTAACAGATAAGGAAATTATGGAGGTCAGCAAATTTGTAACGAAGAATGCCATTGAGAAATTTGGTCCTGTACGAACCGTAAAAGCAGAATTAGTTTTTGAAATTGCCTTTGAAGGAATAGGATTCAGTAACCGCCATAAAAGTGGTGTTGCCCTTCGGTTTCCAAGAATTGTAAGATGGCGGAAAGATAAAACAGTAGACGAGATTGATACACTGGAAGAAATCAAAAAATTAATACAATAAACGTGGCAGCCTTTGAACATACCAACGGATTTACCATCATTCAGCAATGGATGAAGGATAAAGGCATATCCCCTTTTAAATTTCAGATGGATACATGGAAGAAATTTGGAAGTGGATATAGCGGTATGGTAGTGGCCCCCACAGGATTCGGGAAAACTTTCTCTGTCTTTTTAGCATTGATCTCAGACTTTTTAAACCATCCCGATAACTATAAAAAGGGATTAAAAATGATTTGGATTACTCCGCTCCGTTCTTTGTCTAAGGATATTGCGAAGGCAATGCAGGAAGCCATGGATGAAATTGGCCTTGATTGGGTGGTTGGGGTAAGAAACGGAGATACAGATCCTAAAGTAAGACAGCAGCAGGTAAAAAAGATGCCTGAAATCCTTGTGGTAACTCCGGAAAGTTTACACCTTTTGCTGGCTCAGAAAAATCATGAAACCTTTTTCAGGGATATGAAATGTGTTGTGGTAGATGAATGGCATGAATTATTAGGCTCAAAACGCGGTGTTATGGTAGAACTGGGTATATCACAACTCAGAAAATATGTTCCAAAACTCCAGATCTGGGGCATTACGGCTACAATTGGAAATCTGGATGAAGCCATGGATGTTTTGATTCCATATGAGATCAAAAAAACAAAAATAACAGCCAAAGAACATAAAAAGATCGACATTATTCCCGTTTTCCCGGATGAAGTTGAAATATTACCGTGGGCAGGACATCTTGGACATAAGCTTGCAGATAAAGTAGTTCCCATTATCCTTGAATCAAAATCTACCATTGTTTTTACCAATACCCGAAGCCAGAGTGAAATGTGGTATCAGTTACTCTTGGATGCCTATCCTGATTTTGCAGGACAAATTGCCATTCATCACAGTTCCATTGATGCTCATTTAAGAATCTGGATTGAAGAAAATCTAAGTTCCGGAAAATTAAAAGCAGTTGTTTCCACCTCATCATTAGATCTGGGAATTGATTTTAAACCTGTGGATACGGTCATTCAGATTGGTTCTGCAAAAGGAGTCGCAAGATTTCTTCAAAGGGCTGGCCGCAGCGGGCACTCCCCTTTTGAAACTTCTAAAATCTATTGCGTTCCTACCCATTCATTGGAATTAATAGAGGTTTCTGCTTTAAAAGAAGCGGTAAAACAGAAAGTTGTTGAACCAAGAGAACCCCAGGTTTTGTGTTTCGATGTTTTGGTACAGTTTCTAATGACTTTAGCGGTTGGAAACGGTTTTTATCCTGATGAAGTCTATGAAAGGATCAAAAAAGTGTATGCTTTCCAGGAAATGATGGATGAAGAATGGAAAAGTATTCTTGAGTTTCTGACCATTGGCGGAAGTGTTTTAAAAAACTATGAAGAATTCCATAAGATTGTGATTATGGAAGACGGTTTATATAAAGTGACTTCCCGAAAAATAGCTATGCTTCACCGCATGAATATGGGCGTTATCGTAAGCGATGCTATGCTCAAAGTCAAATTTATCTCTGGAGGTTATGTAGGCATGATTGAAGAATACTTTATTTCCAAACTGAAAAAAGAAGAAAAATTTATTCTGGCAGGAAGAACTCTGGAAGTTGCTATGATTAAAGACATGACGGTTTATGTGAGAGCTGCCAAAGGAAAAGCCCAGGTTCCGAGTTATCTCGGCGGAAGATTGCCATTGAGCTCTAACCTGGGACATTTTTTACGAGAAAAACTTTCACATGCCTTAAGTCCAAAAGCTTCGGAAAAAGAACTGAAATTCTTACATCCGCTATTGAGTAATCAGGAAGAAAACTCTCACATTCCTCAGGAAGATGAATTTCTGGTGGAAATGATTAAAAACCGTGAAGGCTATCATCTTTTTATGTATCCATTTGAAGGCCGTCTGGTACATGAAGTAATGGCTGCGTTAATCGCGTACCGGATTTCTAAACTGGCCCCTATTTCTTTCTCAATGGCGATGAATGATTATGGATTTGAATTGTTCAGTGATAAGGAAATTCCGTTGAATGAAGAAAACTTACAGCAGATATTAACCAGGGACAACCTGATGAATGATGTGATTGCCAGTATCAACTCAGCAGAAATGGCAAGACGAAAATTCAGGGATATTGCTGTGATCTCGGGAATGGTGATTCAAAATTATGCCGGACAGCAGCGTTCCAATAAATCGTTACAAAGCTCAGCCGGACTTATTTTTAAAGTTTTGGAAGATCATGATTCCAACCATTTTTTAATCAAACAGGCCTATACCGAAGTTTTTAATATGCAGCTTCAGGAACAACGTTTGGTAGAAGCCTTTAAAAGAATTGAAAAGTCTACGGTTATTTTGAAACATTCCCGTTCTTTTACCCCTTTAAGCTTTCCAATCAAGGTAGATAGCCTTAGACAAACACTTTCCAGTGAAGGCTTGGATGCGAGAATTAAAAGAATGCTGAAACTTTCCAATATATCAGATATCTGATTTGAAAAGACTTTCCAATGAATTGTGACTACAATTTAATAGTATTGTTCGCCTAATATTCTGACCGAAATTTCTTGATAAGTTTAAATAATCGCCGTAACTTAGAGTATAGCTTTCAGAAAGCTAAAATAAAAAATACATAATGGCAAAATTATTTTTAGTCCGTCACGGACAGTCACTCTGGAATCTTGAAAACAGATTCACCGGATGGCAGGATATCGATATTACAGAAACAGGAATTGAAGAAGCAAAAAATGCAGGAATTGCCTTAAAAAAAGAAAAAATAGACATTGCCTTTACTTCAGTTTTACTCAGAGCTAAACATACCCTTTCCATCATTCTTGATGAAATTGGAAAATCCAATATTCCTATTGTTATGGATAAAGCGCTGAATGAGCGTTCCTACGGAAATCTTGAAGGTCTCAATAAAGCAGAAACCGCCCTGAAATACGGAGAAGAACAGGTTCATACCTGGCGCAGGTCTTTTGATGTAGTTCCACCGGGTGGAGAAAGCCTTAAAGATACTTATAACAGAGTAATTCCTTATTTTGAAAAAGAGATCGCTCCTTTGTTGAAGAAAGGTGAAAATGTATTGATCGTTGCTCATGGAAACAGCCTTCGTGCCCTTATCATGTATCTGGAACATTTATCTCCCGAAGAAATCCTCGAAAGAGAAATTGCAACCGGTATCCCGATTACTTATATCTTTGATGAAAATTTTCATGTAAGCAGAAGAGCAGGATGATGTATTCTCAAAACAACTTTTTGTATAGAACTTTAAACTCAAAACCTTGAACTGATTTGTCCGTGTTTATTGCTACCAAAGAAATCGTTATTCAAAATGAAACTTTTATCTTAACCAATCAGCGTGCTGTGTTTTGGGAAAAGGAAAAAGCCTTACTCCTTTCCGATCTTCATATCGGAAAGACTGCTCATTTTCGAAAAAACGGTATTGCACTGGCCAACCATATCATGAAAAGTGATCTGAAAAGGCTATCTGCACTGATTGAGTATTTTCAGCCGGAAAAGTTTATTGTAGTAGGCGATTTGCTTCATGCCGGAGACAATTCTGATGTAGATGAATTCTGCCATTGGAGAAATCAATATTCTGATTTGAAATTCTATCTTATTGAGGGAAATCACGACCGTATTTCAGAGTCTTTAGAACAAAAGCTTTGTCTGGATTTTAAAGAATCCCTATTAGAACTTGGCGCGTTTACGCTGATCCATGATTTTGATAAAGAAAAATCCGGTTTTCAGATCACTGGGCATATTCATCCGGGGATTGTTTTAAATTCTGCTGTGAAAAGCATCAGGCTTCCCTGTTTTGCTCTTAGTGAAAACCAGCTGTTACTTCCGGCCTTCAGTGAATTTACAGGTTTGGATACTAAAAATCTACCTAAGAAAAGTAAGTTTTTTGTGTTTACCGATGATGGGATTTATGAGGTGTGAGTTTAGTTTAGTTAAATATAAAAAACTAAAACTTGTTATAACTGTGTATTACCACATTTATTTAAAAGAAATAAAACTGTTGTATTTGTATTTGAACACAATAAACATTAATAAAAAAAGCCCTCTCAAAGAGAAGGCTTACTCGTGTATCTTATAAATTGATATCCCGTAAAAGATGTCAATTATACAGGTCTAGTAACAGGAACACATCCACAAACACAGTCCCAAATGTCCTGTTCTGGAATACATTCATAAATAGAATTACACATGTAAATATAACCAACTCTACAATAAGTTGGACCTGCCCCTTTGATAGATTTCATACTGTCTCTTGTAATTTTCTTTAGATTTTTCATAGTTATTTATTTAGATATTAGTTTTTAGAACACTTTGTTCTTATTTCCAAATATAATTAAATAAAATTAATTACAAAATGGTGTTAAAATTTTATTATTAAGCAAGATAGCCCATGTATTATCGAGAAACTAAGTATTATCAAAGAGTTTTATATTTGAAAAAAGTACACATCATCATATCACCCGCTTCATCAAATCAACTTGTTGATTCTTCTCTTTGCTCCCTAAAATAGAGCAGCATAATAATAAAACTTTGCGTCAAATTAAAATAGAAAAGAGCAGATCATTGATCTGCCCTTTTCATAAAACCTCACTGCATATCCTTACTTCAATCTAACATTTTGGTTTTATATGTTTTTAATGTGTGCCATTGACTACCCCGTCAAATTTTTTTGAATTTTTTTGCCATCCTCCAAGGAAGGGGAATGTTCAGTCCTTCAATTGGGAGATTGGGCCAGGTTGAATATTAGTTTACTTTTTTGCTTAAACGAATACTGATGATGGTTATCAATACTGTAATCACTAAGAATAACGCACCAATCCATGGAGTACTTCCCAATCCTAATGAAGAGGTTACAATCAATCCGCCTGCATAAGATCCAATCGCAATACCGATATTAAAAGCTGCAATATTAATTCCTGATGCTACATCTTCAGTTCCTGGAAGTTCCTTTTCAGCAATCTGTACCACCAAAAGCTGAAGTCCTGGAACTGTTGCAAAAGAAAGTGCTCCTAAAAAGAACAACGTAATAATACTTAAAACCGGACTGCTCACTGTAAAATAGAAGGCCAGTAATGTTAATCCCTGAGCCGCAAACATCCATAAAAGGGCCTTCAATGGGTTTTTATTGGCTACTTTCCCCCCAATCAGGTTTCCTAGCGCAATGGCAATACCATATATTAACAGGATAAAAGTGACTGTAGATTCCTGGAATCCTGTTATTTTCTGTAAAATCGGAGACAGATACGTGAACACTACAAATGTTCCTCCATAGCCAGTTGTGGTCATCAAAAAGGCAAAAATCAAACGCTTATTCCCCAATACTTTGAACTGACTTTTGATAGATGCTGTTTTTCCGTTCTTTAAATTGTTTGGAACCAATAATAAACTGGCCAACAAGCCTATCATTCCAAGAATAGAAACACCAATGAAAGTAGCTCTCCATCCAAAATGTTGTCCTATAAAAGTTCCCAATGGGACTCCTGTTACAATGGCTAGCGTAAGTCCGGCAAACATAATGGAAATAGCCGTTGCTCTTTTCTCCTCCGGAACCAGTGATGCTGCAATAGTAGAGCCAATGGAAAAATAAACACCATGCGCAAATCCTGTTAATATTCTGGCCAGAACCAGCGTGATAAATCCCGGAGCAATAGAAGCCAATCCGTTTCCGATTACAAATAATAACATAATGGAAACCAAAAGCATTTTGCGGGGAATTTTCCCTGTGAGTGCCGTTAAAATAGGAGCTCCGATAGCAACCCCTATGGCATAAAGGCTTACCAGTAAACCTGCTGACGGAATCGTAATCCCAAGATCACCCGCAACAGTGGGAAGAAGACCTACAATCACAAATTCTGTAGTTCCGATTCCAAAGGCACTGATCGTAAGTGCCCATAATGCAGCAGGAAGTCCTTTACTTTTTACACTTCCTGATGCAGTATTAATTTGTATTTCTTTTTGATAATTCATTGCATTGTAATTTTGTTGATGTTGACAATGCAAATTTCCGATGAATAATTGTATTATAAAAATTATTTAAATTGTATCAAATTATCAGAATAATAATAGTTATTTTTCTTTCTCATTCAACCATACTACTTTTTGCATAGAGGAATGCTCTTTTCCGATAATATCTCTGTAAAGTTCCGGACGTCTTGCATTGAGATAGCGGTATCCTCCTGCCTGGGTAAGTTTTTCAGGAATGATGACAGCCGATTCAAAACTGTCTTCAAATGAATGACACTCTGCAATGATATCTCCAAAGGGATCAATAATCATAGAACATCCGTTTTTAAGCTGGTCGTCATCCATTCCAATAGGATTTGAAAAGACAATATAAGCTCCATTGTCGTAAGCCCTTGCTGGAAGCCATTTCATGAGCCAGTCCCTTCCTTTCATACCATTAAATTCCAGACGTAAAGACGTAGGATCTTCTACCCTGTTTTCCCAAAGTTGAGGATCTACAAAACCAGCACCCGGCCTTGTGGAAGGCGTACACATGGTAACATGAGGCATAAAAATAATATCTGCACCCAGAAGTTTAGTGGCTCTTACATTTTCAATAATATTGTTGTCATAGCAGATCAGAATACCACATTTCCAGCCCAGAATTTCAAAGACACAGTATTCATTCCCTGGTGTAAGATGCGGGTTAATAAAAGGATGAAGCTTTCTGTATTTGGCTTTCAATCCTGTTTCATCTACACATACATAAGCCTTGAAGAGATTGTTATTTTCATCCTTTTCAAAAAGTCCGGCCAGAATAACGATATTATATTGTTTAGCAATTTGTTGTAGTCTTTGGATACTTTCTCCATCAGGAATAAGTTCTGCAATATCAAGTAGTTGATCTTTGGAAAGGTTTCTGGCAAAAGTATATCCGGTGATTGAACATTCATGAAAGACAATTATATCAGAGCCTTCAGAAGAAGCTTTTTGAGCCAACTTTTCTATAACACCCAGGTTATATTCTTTATCTCCACTCTTGTTTTCAAATTGTGCGGTTGAAATTTTAATATTCATTATTTTTTTTAAGCAAATCTATTTCAGTCTGCCAAAGAAAAATTGTATAAAACCGACATGAGGATTACAGCTCAATGAAGTTGACTGCCATTTTATTTTCTGTTCTTATATATTGTCGCGGAGTAAGTCCTATATTCTTTTTAAATTCTCTAATCAGATGGGACTGATCAGAATACCCGGCATGATAAGAAAGAGCAGTCATATTTTCATCACTGATTTCCTGATTCATAAGGCTTAAAAAATAATGAAGACGGATAATATTAGTATATTTTTTAGGAGAAATGCCCAGATAGTCTTCAAACTTTCTTTCCAGATGCCGTTCAGAATATCCTGTAAAGTTTTCCAGATCTCTGGATGATACGGAACCTTTATGCTGTAGAATGTATTGCTGAATAGCTCCTATAAGTTGATAATCAACTCCAATCTCTTTCGATATAAATTGCGAGAAAAAAATATTCAGATCATCAATAACCGTTAATGGATTTGTTTTATAAAAAAGACTTTCCTGGAAAGTGGTGAACTTGTCCTTTACTACATCTTCCACAGAAATAATCTGATTTTTAACTTCTTTTGCAGAGGTTTTCAAAAGCATATTTAAAAAATAAGGTTGAAAAACCACTGCTATAAAGGAAAAATTACCTTTTGAATAAAAATCTTTATACCTGTTCAATGTTCCATAAAAAAATGAAGCCGGTATGTGTTCCTCCGGATGATGAGAAAACAGATTTATAGTAGCAGACAAAATCAATCCACTGCTGCCATCAGTAAATAATCTGACGTTCTTTACATCCTTTCCATTGTTTTCTAGGATGATATAATGTCGAATGAAGGGGGCCAGATGTTTTGGAGGTGAAATCTGCATAGTCAAATGTACATAAATTTTTATTTTACCACAGATGACTCTGATTTACACAGATTTTATATGTTTATTATTTGCCACGAATGCACGAATGATTTTTTATTCGTGCATCTGTGGCGATTAAAATAACCTGAGTTCAGGATAAGACATTTTTGCTTTTAGTAAGGAAAGAAGCCTGGAACTGGTAGGGGGAAGTGAGTTGAGGTTAAAAAACCACTTACAACCCTGTAATCTATTATTCCTTTAAAGACTGCTTCATCAAATTTTAGGGCAACGTCAGAAATGGTAACTCCCATAGTAACTTCCAGCTTCCAGCCTATTCTCTTAAAAATCTTAATGGTTCAAATATGCAGCATTCTATTTCATCGGAGATGAAATCCTTGCACCTTAATAAACGTCATGAATGGAAAAAGCTGTGCCTTTGCATTTTCCAACAACAATCAGTTTCTTATTTCATTAAGAATCTTTCTCAGCTCTTCAGTTTCAATTTCTGTCAATGATTTTAAAGGATTTCTCAAATAACCGCTTTCTTCTCCCAAAATATCTAACCCAGCTTTAACTGCTCTGGGTAATCCTTTGGCTACAATAAATTTCAACAATTCTACCTGTTTGTAGAAAACATTCTGGGCTTCATGCAATTGATTGTTCTGAATAGCCTGATAAAGCTTAAGATTCAGCTCAGGGATCAGATTGGCAGCCGCAGTACACCAGCCTGTTGCTCCGGCAGAAAAAGCCGCTAATGCTAATGGATTGGAACCATTATAAAAAGCTACATCTTCTCCCAATTCCTTTCTTAAGTAATGCATTCTTTGTATATCACCTGTACTTTCCTTAATCATCGTTACATTAGGAATCTCAAGTAGTCTTTTCAAAAGAGCCGGAGACATATCTACTCCACCGGTTGCTGGATTATTATAGGCCATAATCGGAATAGAAATTGTGCTGGCTACTGTATCATAATGAGCCACAATTTCATCATCAGTCAGTTTCCAGTAGCTCATGGGAATAATCATTACAGCATCAGCACCTGCCTTTTCAGCAAACTGTGCGTGGTAGACGGTTTTTTCTGTGGTCAGGTTGGAAACACCTATAAGCGTGGGAACTCTTCCTTTTACTTGTTGTAGGGTTGCTTCTGTTACTGCTTCCTTTTCTTCGTCAGATAAGTAAGGCATAACACCGGCACTTCCCAGTGACGCAATTCCGTGGCTTCCGGAGACGACCAGTTTTTCAACCATATTTTTAAAAAGCGGAAGATTGATGGTGTTGTTTTCATGAAACGGAGTAATAGGATATGCGATAATTCCTTTAAATGGAACGTTTTTCATATGTTCTTGGTTTAAAATAAAGATTGTTTTGTTGTAATGGAATTAAAAATAAACTGATAAAAAGTAGTAAGCCGGATTTTATTTTAAATTGAAAGTACGATCTTACTACTTTCTATCAGTCAAGAATTAAAGGTCTCTACCCTCTTCTTCTCTCAGGGCTACCCCTAAGTTCTGCAATTGTGGTGCATTTTCACAGGCAATATATTTGGCAGGTTCTGTATCACTCAGGTTCTGGTGCTTATGCCATGCCCACGATGGAATATAAACGGCATCTCCTGCTTCCCAATATACTCTTTCATCTTCCACTTCTGTCCAGCCCTTTCCTTCGAGCACAAACAATACGGTTTCATACGTGTGACGGTGTCTGTTGGTTTGTTGTCCGGGTAGTAATCCGCCAATGGTCATACTTACATTTTTGCTTGGAAGATCTACAAAGAAAACCGGGTGTTTCCTTTCTGTTGAAAACTGATTGTGCTCCCCTGCATTTTCTACATTTTTATGAATTAAATGAGCCGGTTTTACATACTTTGGTCTTGCATAGGTTTCGTGAAAGTCTTTTGAACTGAACTGTGTCTTGTCCATGATTTTAAAAATTTAAAGATTCTGTGCTTTATTGCATGACAAAATTATTTTATATTTGGACTGTTTAAATGATTCAGTTTTTACATAAATAGATAGTCCAGATGTTGAGACCTTGGAAATTAGAATTTGAAATTGATAAAAAGCTTGATAAAGCCGTTTATTTACAGATAGCAGACATTATTATCGCAGACATCCGTTCCGGAAGATTGAAACCCGGTGATACACTTCCTGGTAGCCGGAATCTGGCAACCATGTTGAAAATCAACAGAAATACGGTGGTTGAAGCTTATCAGGTATTAATTAATGAAGAATGGGTAATTTCCAAAGAAAGGAAAGGTATTTTTGTTTCTGAAAATCTTCCTGCTTTACATGAAAAAAAAGTTTATAGAACATCAGATATATCAGATCATTTAATGATACCTCAAGGGATGATGATTACCTTTGATGATGGCCATCCGGACAGTAAAATAGCTCCTGTAACAGAACTGGCAAGAGCCTACCGGCAGATTTTCGGAATCAAAGCAAAATGGCAGATGATGGGCTATGGAGATGAACATGGCGACATCGAATTTAGGAAAACAATCTCCCAAATGCTGAATCATCAACGAGGCATGCAGATTAATGAACTTGAAATTTCGATTACAAGAGGAAGTCAGATGGCCATGTTTCTGACCGCTCAGAGTCTTTTAACTTCAGGAGATTTTGTGATTGTTGAAGATCCAGGCTATCAACCGGCATGGCAGGCTTTTGAGTACTCTGGAGCAAAACTGCTGCCTGTATCTGTAGATGAAAATGGAATTTGTGTAGATGATATAGAAGAACTTTTGTCTCAGCATAAAACTATAAAAGCAATCTATATTACCCCTCACAGACAATATCCAACGATGGTTACTTTAAGCTTATCAAGACGGTTAAGATTGATAGAGCTTGCCAATCAGCATAATATCATAATTATTGAAGATGATTATGATAATGAGTTTCATTTCGGTTACCGCCCTATTCTGCCTATTTCAAGCTTTCCCGAACTCAATAACTATGTATATGTAGGAACCTTAAGTAAGGTGGTGGCACCGGCATTGAGGATTGGATATCTGGCCACTAAAAATCAGAATTTATTACAAAGAATCGGAAGCCTAAGAAAGATTATTGATGTACATGGAGATGTAATTATGGAGCAGGCCGTTTTGCAGTTAATTAAAGAAGGGGCTGTTAAAAAACACATCAGAAAAGCGACAGCTCATTATAAACACAAAAGAGATTTCGTATATGGTATTTTGAATAAGTACATGAAAGATGTTGCCTACTTTACCCTGCCTGAAGGAGGATTGGCGTTTTGGATTGTCCCAAAAATAATACTGGATTGGGATAAAGCCACTTCATTATTATTGGAGAAAAATATTAAGATCATTCATCCAAAGCAATACAGCAGAAATCTTGTCAACGGCTTTAGATTAAGCTATGGTTCTGTTTCAGAAGAACAATTGGAACAAAGTATACAGATTATTGCAGAAATATTTAAACAACTTTCTTAATGAAGGTTCTCGCAGATTCCGCACATAACCCAGATCTTATCTTTTATAATCTATGGCTAAAAAATCCACGAAATGTTTATAAAGTTCCCACAGATTACACAAATCCCCCAGATTTTATCTATTTTCTTTTCCAGAGTCATCTGTGTTAATCTGAGGAATCTGTGGGATGTTAAATAAGGCTCTCGCAAATAACGCAAATCTTATCAGCTTATTGAGTAACTGATAATTTTCCATCCATAATCATCTGCTCAATCAGCAAGATCCGCGAGATATTAAAAAAGTTTCCCCAGATTTTATCTGCTTCTTTTTCCATTATCATCTGTGCTATCCGTGAAGATCTGTGGTTAAAAAATCCACGAGAGATTTATAAAGTTCCCACAGATTACGCAAATCACACAGGTTTTACCTGCTTACTTTTCCAAAGTCATCTGTGTCAATCTGAGGAATCTGTGGGATGTTAAATAAGATTCTCACAGATCCCACAAATAACACAGATCTTATTTTTTGTTTTCTTTTCATTGTCAGTGGATCCGCTGTAAAAATCTATGGTTAATATAATATTGCTTTTATTTAAAACCACAGATTTACACGGATCTCCACAGATAGTTATGCTTTAAAATTTGGCTATAACCTTCTTGATTATTACGCTAAAACAGTCTATACACCCAAAATTATCTATGCTTTTAAAAAAATCCGCGCAATCAGCAAGATCTATGAGATATTAAAAGTTCCCACAGGTTTAATCTTCTTTCTTTTCCATTATCATCTGTGCTAATCCGTGAAATTTGTGGGGAAAAATCCGCGCAATCAGCAAGATCTGCGAGATATTAAAAAAAGTTCCCACAGATTTTATCTGCTTCCTTTTTCAGAGTCATCTGTGCTAATCCGTGAAGATCTGTGGTTAAAAAATCCACGAGATATTTATAAAGTTCCCACAGATTACGCAAATCACACAGGTTTTACCTGCTTACTTTTCCAAAGTCATCTGTGTTAATCTGTGAAATTTGTGGGGAAAAATCCGCGCAATCAGCATGATCTGCGAGATATTAAAAAAAGCTCCCACAGATTTTATCTGCTTCCTTTTCCATTATCATCTGTGCAAATCTGTGATATCTGTGGGAAATTATAATCTCCCCCAATGCATAAAAATAGCGCAAATAATCATCCATTTGCGCTATTAATTTATTATATATTTTCCAGTGAGATCCGTGGGAAAAATTATTCCACTTCAAAAACAGCCTGAATCTCCACCGAAGAATTCACAGGAATGGAAGAAGCCCCAAATGTTGCTCTTGCATGTTTTCCTTTCTCTCCAAAAACTTCAGCTGTAAGATCCGACGCTACGTTCATCAGATCAGCATGTTTGGTATAATCATCCTTTGTGTTGAAAATTCCAGTAAGCTGTACACATTGTTTTACTCTGCTCAAATCACCACCTACTGCTTCGTTAAGAACAGATAGAACATTCAGCATGGTAACTCTGGCAGCATCTTTTACCTGTTGTTCATTAACATCTACCCCTAACTTTCCGGCATTGAAAATTTTTCCATCCTTTAAAGCAACCTGATTGATGAAAACAAGATTCCCAGAACGTACAAATGGCTGATAATTTCCTGCAGGCTTAGGAACTTGTGGAAGAATAATATTTTTTTGTTTTAAAATTTCATTAAAATTCTGACGATTTTCAACGATGGCAGCAGTTTTTTTCTGGCGTGTATCTTTCAATGCTAACGATACTTTTGCAAAATTCTTCCCTTGAAGTTCTGCCAAAGCTCTCTCTCCTTTTGTTGGACATTCAACATCTTTCAGAGAAGCCATAGTTGTGATTCCTAATACCGAATTTCCCTGTGGAATGGCTTTGTTCAACTCTTCAGTTCCGCGAATTCCATTAGATACCAGTATCATGCCATGTACAGCAAGACTGTTCCAGAAAGCCTGAAGAGCCAGTTCTTTTCCCGCACCGCTTCCTGCAGACATAAAAACAGCTGCCGGAACTCCTTCCAAAGCATGATTGGTCCAAAGCTGGACGGTTTTAGATAAAAATTCGCTCATTCCGGTACTGATATTTCCAAAGTATACAGGTGATCCAAAAGCAATTCCGTCATAGTTGGTTAGCTCATCTACTGTTGCAACCGGTAACCCTTTCAGATTTTGATTCTGTGAGGACTTAACCAGTTTGATATAAGAAGTAGCATTATTCTCGCTCTCAATACCTTTGGCAATTTCTTTGGCCAGTTCGTAGGTGCCACCATTGTCTGAATGGATAAGAACCAATATTTTAGCTTTCTGCTGTGCCATAATCTGTGTGGTGTTAAATAGTAAAATTAAAATAAAAAAAGAACATATTTTTTTCATTCCGAATAGGATATAAATTAATGGTACAAAATTAATATTGTCGTTTTTATTAAATTTGCCAAAAAATATATACAAAACGACAGTATGAAATGTGGACTGATTGAAAAAACACAGAGCCAGTTTGTAGACACCATCGACAAAGAAGCTTATGTATGGCTTGAAAAAGACTGGAAACACGACGACTACGAGCATGTTCACAAACGTGCCCAGCTTACTTTTGTGGAGGAGGGGTACCAATATTTTCACATTGATCAGAAAATTTATCTGGTCCCACAGCATCACGTGATCTGGGTTCCGTCCGGAAAAGCACATAAAATTACTTCAGAAGCAAAAACAGTTAATCTGATGGTCTTTTTATTCAAATCTGTTTTTGAAGAAGACTTTTATCAGAATGTTCATGTATTTGCTGTTCCTTCTGTTTTGAAAGAAATGCTGCTGTATGCTTCAAAATGGAATCAATCTTTGGATGAAAACGAAGAACAGGATATTTTCTTTAAAGCAATTCTGAAAAGCCTTCCTAACTTCTGCAAAGAAAGCAATGGACTTGAGATTCCTATTCCCAAGGACAGCAGATTAATTCCTGTTTGTAATGATATCAATTCCACCTTTAAATATAATCTGGATATTGATTCCCTGGCAGCCAAGGCACAAATGTCAGTAAGAAGTCTTCAGCGAAACTTTAAAAATGAAACAGGAATTACTTTACAAAAATACCTTCAACTCACCAGAATATTAAAAAGCATTGAACTTATTGATACAAAACAATATACTTTAAGTGAAGTAGCCTACAAAGTAGGATATCAAAGTTTATCTGCCTTTACTTCATCATATTTCGCGGTGATGAAAGCTAAACCTAAAGTACTTAAAACCTAAGGACTATTCTCAATATTTAGATTCGGATCTTATTGGAAGAGAATTACTATATAGAATAGCAAAACCCGTTTTCATCGATGAAAACGGGTTTAAAATTTATAATAAATGGGTACTAACACCTATTTTGCAAATCTTTTAGTACCTACAACGCATAAAATCACTCCAACTGTAATTCCCAACATACCTATGCTTACCTGTTCGTGAAGAAGGTATGCCGCTAAAGCAAGACCGAAAAATGGCTGCAATAGCTGAAGCTGTCCTACGGTAGTAATTCCGCCCTGTGCTAATCCTTTATACCAGAATATAAACCCGATAAACATACTGAACAGGGAAATATAACCTAAGCCAAACCACCCTTTAAAGCTTATGGATTCAATATTGGAAGGGAAATAAATAAAAAATAAAGGGAGCATAATAGGTAAAGATATAACCAAAGCCCATGAAATAACCTGCCATCCGCCTAATGTTTTAGATAGTTTTGCTCCTTCTGCATAGCCCATTCCACACAGAATGATGGCCAGAAGCATCAGAATGTCTCCAATTGGAGACGCTGAAATACCCTGAGAAAAAGCATATCCAACAACTAAAAGACTGCCAATCACAGAAAAGATCCAGAATACAGGATGTGGTTTCTCTCCGCCACGGAAAACCCCGAAAATAGCAGTAGCCAAAGGTAACATTCCTAAGAATACAATAGAATGAGCAGAGGTAAGATACTGCAAGGCTAATGAAGAAAGTAAAGGAAATCCTATGACGCACCCTATAGCAACCAGTACTAAGGAAAATAACTGATGTTTTGCCGGGCGTTTTTCCTTATAAATCAATAAAACGGAAAGCGCCAGAATTCCAGCAATTACAGCACGCGCAATAGTAGCGAATATAGGGTCCATTTCCATCACTGCAAGCTTGGTGGCGGGCATGGAACCGCTGAATAGCAACACCCCTATGAAACCATTAATCCAGCCGCTTAAAGCTTGGTCTTTTGAAATTGTATTTGTCATCATTTTGATAAGCTTTTAATTATAAGGACAAAATTAAAGAGGAAAAATAAACAAACACAGTATCAGTTTTGTATATTTGCATGAGTACAGTTAAAAAATGAGTAAAGAATTTTTATACACAGAAATAGCAGATGGCATCGCCTCCCAGATCAGAACTGGAGTATTGAAGGCTGGAGATAAACTTCCGTCTGTAAGAATGCTATGCAGTGAGCATCAAGTAAGCATGAACACAGCTAAACGCGTTTTTCTTGAGCTGGAATCTCAATCTCTTGTAGAATCTAAGCCACAGTCCGGATATTTTGTAAGCCAATTCTTGTCTGTAAAACTTCCGCTGCCAGAAGTGAGCCGTCCTTCTTTGATTGCCAATAATGACGAACCTGATGAATTGATCAGTAAAGTCTATGAAAATATGGGTAAAAAGGACATCACCTTCTTTTCCATTGGAATTCCATCCGGAGATCTTCTTCCTCAGGCCAAACTGAAAAAAGAGATTGTACATGCGATAAGAGAATTAAAAGAGGGCGGAACAGAATATGAAGAACTACAGGGAAACCTGAAGCTGAGAAGAATGATTGCTGTACGCTCATTACAATGGGCTGGAAATCTTCATGAAAATGATCTGATTACTACAAATGGAGGAATGAATGCCCTATCTTTTTGTTTAATGGCTTTAGGAAAACCAGGAGATACCATTGCTATTGAAAGTCCATGTTATCCTGGGATTCTTCAGCTGGCTAACGGAATGGGATTAAAAGTTTTAGAATTACCTACCCATCCTACCACCGGAATAGAAATTGAGGCCTTTAAAAAACTGATTCCCAAAATTGATCTGTGTCTGTTGATTCCTAATTTTAATTCTCCTTTGGGAAGCTGCATGCCTGATGAGAATAAGAAAGAAATTGTAAGAATCCTTTCAGAAAATAATATTCCGTTGATTGAAGATGATGTGTATGGAGACCTTTATTTTGGTTCTACCCGTCCGAAATGCTGCAAATCTTTTGATAAAGATGGCAATGTGCTGTATTGCAGCTCTATTTCAAAAACGTTGGCCCCGGGATATCGTGTAGGGTGGATTGCCCCTGGAAAATATAAAGACAAGATCTTAAAGCTTAAACTTTTGCATTCCACATCTTCTATTTCAATTGTGAATGAGGCTGTTGCTAACTTTTTGAAGTCCGGAAGGTATGAAAAGCACCTTCAGCAGCTTAGAAAAACGTTGCAAAGTAATTATCAGAATTACGTACAAACCATCGCCGAATACTTTCCGGAAGGAACCAAAACCAGTCGCCCACAGGGAGGATTATCCTTATGGGTAGAATTTGATAAAAAAATCCGTACTACAGAGCTTTATGATCTTGCTATTAAACAGAATATAAGCATTGCTCCCGGAAGAATGTTTACGTTCCAGAAACAGTTTGAAAACTGTATGAGACTTTGTATCGGGCTTCCATGGTCAGAAGATACACAGGCAAAACTCAAACAGGTTGGCCAGCTCGCAAAAAAGATTTATTTAAGGTAAGGGAGATGGAAGTTGTTGTAGCTTTAAGAATGATTTAAGCTAATTCTTATTGATATTGGTAAACAATAGCAGCTGGAAGTTCTTTTGTGCTCAAAATAACTTCCAGCTTCCAGCTTTTACTTATTATCCGGAACAAAGTTCTTTCTTGCCAGTTCTTTCCTTACACGGCTTAAACTTTCAGGAGTAATACCTAGATAAGAAGCAATCATCCATTGAGGAACTCTAAGAAGCAAATCCGGATACATTTTAATAAATTTCATATACCTTTCCTCTGCCGTTTCTCCCAGTAAAGAATTGATCCTGTTTTGAAGACTTCTGATGTGTTTCTGAAGCAGAAAATCGCTACGCTCAATACTGTTCGGGAATTGTTCTACTAATTTATTGAAGAAATCAGGATGCAGAAACAAAACTTCAGAATCTTCTACTGCTTCTATATAATAATTGGATTTTTCATTGAAATAAAGGCTGCTTCGGTCAGAAATCAGCCAGCTTTCAGGAGCAAACTGTATAATATGCTCCTTTCCGTTTTTATCAATAGAGTACATTTTCAAGAGCCCTTTTTCTACAAAGAATATATGTCGGCATATTTCACCATACTGAAGAAGAAACTGATTTTTAGGAATCTTTTTTACTTCATAATGCAGGCTGCAAGTGTTCACATTTTGAAGAGGAACATTTAAAACTTTGGCTAAATAATTATTAATATTCTTCATTATACAATCTGGCTTAAAGAAATGTCCTGGTGCGAAGCGCTGTTAACGGGCTTTCCGTTTTCAATAACAATCAGCTGCGGACTTTCATGCCTTATCCCGAAATCCTCAGCAATTTTATTGGAAAGAGGCCGGTGAGCTAATAAATCAAGAAAATATACCTGTACCTCCTGATCAGAGTTCTCAACCTCCTTTTCAAAATTTCTCAATACAGTCTTGCTGATAAAACAGCTTGTTGAATGCTTGAATATTGCTATTTTATGCTGATAAGAACTTTCAATGGCTTTTTCCAGGTCTTCTTCAGACTTTATATTTTGCCAGAAAGATTTTTGATCAGAGGTTTCATTATTATTTCCACCGAATATTTTATCAAAAAAACTCATACATTAAATTGTTTTAAGTGATGATCTAGATGTTTATATTCTAAAAATTCCCAGTCTTTTTCAGTCATGTTTCCGAACAATCTGTGTCTATCAGGTAGTTTTCTGTTTTCACAGGCTTCCCGGAATTCCTTCAGCGTTTTCAGTAGATTGGTTTTTGATTCATCAAAATCACACTCAAAATTAACGATTAGTTTTTGAAAAGTAGGCATGTTTCTGGGAATTCCGTTATTGAAAACATACATTTCCAGTTTTGTAACGATTCCTATGGTCTCAAAGAGAAGATTAATAGGGGGAAGTTCAATTTTTCGCAGAGCGACCTGAAGAACTAGATCACAATGCGTTAGCATCTGGCAGACATCCATTTTTCCCCATTTTTTTTGGCTGTCTGCAGATAATCTGGAAATTCTGTCTGTAATTTCCTTATAATATATTGGATTATTAAGATGTTTCTTTACCAACCCTTTTCTTTCTTCAGATTTTCAATATGGGCAAAATGATGGTTACAGTGCCAGACATATAAAGCAAGATTATCCCTTAAATTATAATTTCTGTTATGCTCAGGATGATGGAAGGTTCTTTCAAACTGTTTATTGGTAAGACTTTTAAGAAGTGTTGTCCATCGTTGGTGAGTTCCTTTTAGTATTCTCATCGCTGGCTTTATCGGCATGTGAATGCTGTCTTGAAGTTCTGCCCATTTAGCTTCGTCATAAGGTTTGATGGTTGGGTTATCTTCGGTAAGCGCTAACTTAAAACGGATAAAACTGTTGCTATGGCTGTCAGCAATATGATTAACAAGCTGTCTCACTGTCCACCCTCCTTCCCTATAAGGGGTATCAAGCTGTTCATCTGTAAAATGTTCAATGAGATTCTTTAGTTTTCCGGGAAAGTCATTAATGGCTTTAATATAGGTGTCTAAAGTGGTATCACAGATATTTTCCGGTGCTTCGAACCGCCCTATTGGAAATTTTTTGTTCTCAAGATCATTCATAGTTCAGGTTTTTAACTTTTAATTATTGTTGGTTTGTCTAGTAATTCTGTTTTGGGCAAAATTTTACCCTATTCTGTAAATTTATTAAAATTCAATAAATTTGAATATGAAAAAAATGTTAATTGTAATGAATACAAAAAAGCTCCAACTGTGTGCAGTCGGAACTTTTTATTGTAATTTTATATTTTAGTAGCCATGCAGGTTAATTCCTTCCGTTCTTTCTAAAGGTACTTTCTTACCCATTTTCTTTTGAATGACTCTAAAATGCTGCAGCTCATCGTCTGTCAGAATATTAATGGCGGTTCCTTTTTCGTTGGCACGGCCTGTTCTACCAATTCGGTGAATGTAATCCAAAGGGGAACGCGGCAGTTCGTAATTGATAACACACGGCAGATAATCGATATGAATTCCACGCCCAATTAAGTCTGTAGCCACTAAAATTTGTGCTCCATTAGATTTAAATTCTTCTAAATTATTTCTTCGGGCACCCTGAGACTTCTGACTGTGAATGGCCACTGCCTTAATTTTATTCTTTTTAAGTTTTTCTACTAAATTATCAGCAGATCTGGTAGACGAAACAAATATCAAAGCTTTTTCAACTTTCTTTTCCTTAATCAGATATCGCAAAAAAGGCCCCTTATTTTCTGGAGAAACATGATAAGCAAACTGTTCAATATTATAAATCTCAACTTCTTCTTTTTTAATTTCAATAATGGTTGGATTAATAGATAAACGTTCTTTCATTTCAGCAATTTTATCATTTAAAGTTGCTGAGAATAAAGTTGTTTGTTTCACTACAGGCATCAGAGCAAAAAGCTTATTCATCTCCTCTCCAAAACCTAACTGAAACATCTTATCCGCTTCATCAACTACCAAATGCTGAATTTCTGAAATGCTCAGTGCATTATGGTCAATTAAATCCAATAAACGTCCTGGAGTCGCTATCAGGACTTCTACCCCAAACATTCCTTTCATCTGAGGGTTGATAGAAACTCCACCATAAACTGCCATGGTACGTATTTCACGTTTCAAATTTTCTGTAAATGCTCTGAAAACTTCGTCAATCTGAATAGCTAATTCACGAGTAGGAACCAATATTAAAACCTGAACATTACGATCTTTTTTAGCTTCTGTATTCTGTAACTTTTCTAAAATCGGCATTACAAAACAAGCTGTTTTTCCGGAACCTGTCTGTGCAATTCCCATAAGATCTTTTCCTTGCAGAATAACGGGTATTGCCTGTTCCTGAATTGGAAAAGGTTTCAAATACCCCAGTTTCTTAACAGACCGAATAATATTGTGTGATAATCCTAACGATTCAAATGACATAAAAACTATTTATTTGCTGCAAAGATACGCTAAAAGGCTGGAAGCTGGGTGATGGAAGAAGGAAGAAGGAAGTAATGATGATCAAAAAATAATGATACTTCTTTTAAAGATGACAGTTCGTCGTTGCATCACTAAAAGCAACTTCCATCTTCTTTCTTGCAGCTTCCCGCCTTTATTTTTTTTTGCCGATTTGTCCGATAATTCAGTTTTGGACAAATTTTTGCCAATTAGTTTTGTAAATTTATCAAAAATTCGAGAAATCAAAATATGAAAAAAGCATTAATAATAGTAGATGTACAGAATGATTTTTGTGAAGGTGGAGCATTAGCAGTACCAGGAGCCAATGAGATTATTCCTTATATCAATCTTCTGATGGAAGAAAATGAATATGACCAGATTATTTTAACTCAAGACTGGCACCCTGTAGGACATAAGAGCTTTGCAAGCAGTAACGGACGCAAGGTGGGAGAAAGCATTATCCTGAATGGTGTTCCGCAATTTATGTGGCCAGATCACTGTGTACAGGGAACTTTTGGGGCTGAATTCCATAAAGACTTAAACCAAACCAAGGTTACTCATATCATACAGAAAGGAAAGAATCTTGAAATTGATAGCTATAGCGGTTTTCAGGACAATAATCATTTCATGAAAACCGGTTTGGATGATTTCTTGAAATACCATGATATTCAGTTAGTGGAAATTGTAGGATTAGCAATGGATTATTGCGTGAAGTTCACAGCTCAGGATGCCGTAGCCAACGGATATATTACCTGTCTTCACTTCAACGGAACCAAAGCGGTAAATGTAAAACCTGATAATGGCAGAGATGCAATCTATGAAATGATTGAAAAAGGAGTAACCGTATTGGGATAAGATATTAATTGCGTACCTGAATAAATAAAAAAAACAGCACCAGTAACGGATGCTGTTTTTTTTGATATGAATATATTATTATTGATGAATGACATACTATTCACATCAATTAACAATATAAAAAGGCGCAGAAACTGATTTCTGCGCCTTTATTTTTTTATCTTAAAATGATCTATTTTAAAGCATTTTAAGGTTATTTACTTCCAGTTCTGTAAGGATTCTCCAGTGTCCTCTCTTGATGTTTTTCTTCGTTAATCCGGCAAACATTACTCTGTCTAAAGTTTCTACCTCGTATCCTAATCTTTGGAAAATTCTTCTGATAACACGGTTCCATCCGATGTGGATTTCAATTCCGATCTCATTTTTAGGCTTACCTTCAATGTATGAAATTTGGTCAACTACTGCTACCCCTTCATCAAGGCGGATTCCTTCTGCAATAAGACGTAAATCTTCAGCAGTCAGCTTCTTATCCAAGGTTACATGATAAATCTTCTTAGCATCAAAAGATGGATGCGTCAGTTTTTTAGTCATGTGCCCGTCATTAGTCAATAAGATAACCCCTGTCGTAGAACGGTCTAGTCTTCCTACTGGGAACAATCTGTAAGGAGAAGCATTTGCAACAAGATCCATTACTGTTTTTCTTGCTTTGTCATCCTTGGTAGTAGAAATATACCCTTTTGGTTTGTTAAGAAGAACATAAACTGGTTTTTCCGGTGTAATACTTTGTCCGTCAAAAACAACTCTGTCAGTTTTCTGTACCTGATATCCCATTTCATTGACTACCTTTCCGTTTACCTCTACAAGCCCTTGTGTGATAAGCTCATCAGCCTCTCTCCTGCTGCAGATTCCGGAATTAGCAATATACTTATTAAGACGAATGCTGTCTTTATGAACATCTTTTTCGATTTTATTCAATCTTCTCTTTTGTACAAAAGATCTTGTCTTATCCTCACTTCTATCATCTCCATTAGATGGTCTCCTACCATATTTTAAGCTACCTCTTTCGTATTTATCTCTGGCATCGAAGCTTTTTCCACCTCTCTTAGGTTTTCCAAAAGATTTCTTTTCGTAGCTTTCGCTTTTATTCGTGATATAGGCCCTACTTTCAGATTTTGGTTCAGAATCATCACTAGAGCTATTGAAGCTCCCGGTATTTTTCTTGAAGGGTTTCTTTTCAAATCTTGAGTTGGAGCCTGAATGCTCGGGACCTTTTCTTCCACCATCTTTAGAAAAAGGTTTTTTAAAAGGTTTTGATCCTGAAGAATTTCCAGATCTGGAAGCACGAGAATCATCAGAACTTTTCTTGGTTGAAATTCTTGGTCTCTTTGGTCTGTCTGAATTATTATTATCTCTGCTCATTCTAAAAATTTCTGCAAAGATAGTAATTTAGTTACGAGTTAAAAATTTAGAATCATAACTTTGCAGTATAGTTTACATTTTAACCTTACATATTTTCGAAAATGATAACAATATTAAACGATAATTTTTCTCAGCTCAATACCTTTCTTCACGAGAATACATTCAGTAAAATTTTTATTTTGGTGGATGAAAATACTCATGAATACTGCCTTCCTGTTCTTTTAGGCAATATGGAAACAGATCTTGGGTTTGAAATCCTGGAGATCGAAGCTGGAGAAGAAATGAAGAATATCCAGACAGCCAATCAGCTTTGGGAAATTCTTACAGAAATGCAGGCAGACAGAAAAGCATTGGTTATTAACCTGGGGGGCGGTGTCATTACAGATATGGGTGGTTTTGTAGCCTCTACCTATAAAAGAGGAATTAAGTTCATTAATATTCCTACTACCCTTTTATCTATGTGTGATGCCTCTATTGGCGGGAAAACAGGAATTGATCTGATGCATTATAAAAATATGGTGGGAACATTCGCTTTCCCGGAACAGATTTTTATTTATCCTAAATTTTTAGAAACACTCCCTTTTAAAGAATTAAGAAGTGGATTTGCTGAAATGCTGAAACACGGCCTTATTGCAGATAAAGCTCACTGGAATCAGCTGATTCAGCTTCATAAGCTTGATGTGGAAGCTGTAACCCCCTACATCCAGAATTCTATGGATATTAAACAGGACGTTGTAGAAAAGGACTTCCATGAAAGCAATATCAGAAAAACCCTGAATTTCGGACATACAATAGGCCATGCAGTGGAAAGTTTGTGTTTACAGCAGGAAAACCCTATTCTTCATGGTGAAGCTGTTGCCATGGGAATGATCTGTGAAGCCCATCTGGCATATCTTGAAAACCTTATTTCAGAGGAAGATTCAAAAACAATCATTGAAAACATCCAGAGGTATTATCCTTATTTAGATATCAGTGATTTTAAAGATGAAGATATTACAGCATTGCTTTTAAATGATAAAAAGAATGTGGACAGTAAAATTAACTTCTCTTTGCTTACCGGTATTGGTGAATGTAATTATGATTATCAATGCAGCCAAAAAAATATCATTGAATCATTATCTTTTTACAGAAAATTGAATGATGCGTAACCAATTTTAGTGAATTATTCTATTTTTCAAATGATTATTTTGACAAAATTGTCAATTTAGATCATTTCTAAACAAATGTTTAATTAGTTTATTAATCAACTGTAAATCAATATAATAAAAATAAAACCACTTGCTTTTCAGGTGGTTTTGTTATTGATTTCATCCTGAAAATTATTTTTTGGCAAGCAATTTGAAAGATCTTCAGCGTTCAACAGAAATGTGAACAAGTAGTAAAATTTAAAATTAAGAAAGAGTAAAAATTAAAAATTTAAAGTTATGAAAAAGTTAATTTTAGGATTAGCAGTAACTGCAGGAACATTAGCGTTCGCTCAACAAAAAACTTCTTCTAGCCCTGTATCATTTGGGGTAAAAGGAGGAATGAACGTTTCTTCACTTTCAAAAAATAACAGTCTGGATGATCAGAAATCTAAAATCGGATTCAATGCTGGTGTATTTGCCAACATCCCGGTAGCCTCTTCATTCAGCATTCAGCCAGAAGTATTGTACTCTCAGTATGGAGAGAAGTCTGATTATAAGTTAAACAACAGTACAACCATCTCGAATTCTACTAAGTTAGATTATATTACAGTACCGGTAATGTTCCAGTACAATGCACTTCCTAACCTTTATTTAGAAGCTGGACCTGAGTTCGGATTCATGGTAAGTGCTAAGAACAAAGTGAAAAATGAATCTACAGGTCAGTCTTCTACAACAGACAACTATAAAGATAACCTGAATACATTTAACTTTGGTGTTGGTTTAGGAGCAGGATACTACTTCACTCCAAACTTTGGGATTACAGCGAGATATGTTGCCGGTTTAACGGATATTGCAAAAGACAGACCTAGCGGATCTGATGCCATTAGAAACAACGTATTCCAGGTAGGATTAGCTTATAAATTCAATTAAGCTTCTTAACATTCAGTAACAAATTTTTATATTCAATAAAAGATCAGGTTAAATTTTAATCTGGTCTTTTTTATTATAATTCTTAAATTATGTTAATGAAATATAGTTATTTTTCTATAGAATAAATGTAAAGTTATATCTTTAATACCCTATTACAAAGATAAATAATACCATTTCGTTTTTTTGGCACACAATTTGATTATAAAGAAATTGTTAAACAAAACTTAAAAACTATTAAATAAAAACTTATGAAAAAGATTCTTTTTGGTCTTGCATTAGTAGCAGGAACTTTCTCTTTTGCACAAAAAACTTCTAATAATACAGCTAATACAGCTTCATCTTCTCCAGTGAGATTTGGATTGAAAGCAGGTCTTAATGTTTCTAGCTTTACTGATAGTGACTCAAAGTCAAAAGCTGGTTTCTATGGTGGAGTATTTGCTAACATTCCAGTAGCTCAGGATTTCTCTGTTCAGCCGGAAGTATTATACAGTGGTATGGGAGCAAAATATAAAGGAAATAGTGATCTTAAAGCTAATTTAGATTATATCGCAGTACCTGTAATGTTCCAGTACAATGCACTTCCTAACCTATATTTAGAAGCAGGACCTCAATTCGGTTTCTTAATAAGTGCAAAAGCTAAATATAATTCTAACTCTGTAGATATCAAAGACGGATTGAAAACTTTTGACTTCGGACTAGGTCTTGGTGCTGGTTATTACTTCACTCAGAACATTGGTGTTAATGTAAGATATGTAGCAGGATTGACAGATATCAATAAAGACAAAGTTAGCGGTTCAGACTCTAACAAGAATGGAGCTTTCCAAGTTGGTTTAGCTTATAAATTCTAAGCCTAACACTTAGCTTTAATAACAAACTTTTATAACCGGATTATTTATGTAATCCGGTTTTTTTATATCTAAATCTTTATTTAATTTTTTTGGCAAGAAATTTGTGTATAGAGTATTAATTATATCAGTTTTAAGAGGATCTTTAAGATACAATTTTTACTTTATGCTTTCAGGATGAAAGGGTAATTTAAAAATGATAGTACATATTGGTTTAAAACAGAGAAATAGATAACGGAAATACAAACTATATTTCCATACTAAATAGAATACATTTTGATTTCAATAGAAAAAGCCAGGTTTACTTGTTAAATCTGACTTTTTCGCTTTTATATGACTTTTATCAATTTTATCTCTTTGGCGGGAATTTTGATGCAGTGTGAAATGAAAATTTAAATTAATAATCATGAAAAAATTATTCATAGGAGTGGCTTTTGCAGGAAGCCTTTTCATTAATGCGCAGGAAAAAACTAAGTCATCTTCACCTATTACTTTCGGAGTTAAAGCAGGACTTAATGCTTCTACAATTTCCCGTAGTGATGATAGGTATTATGAGTCTGGGGATCATAACGATGAGGATAAGCTAAAAGTCGGTTTTCAAGCAGGGGTTTTTGTTAACATCCCGGTGGCAGAAAAATTCAGCATTCAGCCCGAACTTCTTTTTAGCCAACTAGGTTCAAAAGTTGAAGAAACATATAGCTATTATAGTTCTAATTACGGCTTTAAAAGTAATTTTGAATATAAGGCAAATTTAAATTACCTTACCCTTCCGGTTATGGTTCAGTACAATATCCTTCCCCAGCTTTATGTAGAAGCAGGTCCTGAATTTGGATATCTATTAGGAGGCAAAATAAAAGGGGATGATACAAGGACCACAATAAAAGGAAATTCTACCACTATTTCTAAAGAAAGCTATTCTGAAGACTTACCAATGGATCTTTACAGAAGATTCAATTTTGGTATTGGCATTGGTGCAGGATATTACTTCACTCAAAACTTTGGAGTAACAGCAAGATTTACAGCAGGAATTTCGAATATTATGAAAGAAACTGATTATAAAATGAGAAACAATGCCTTTCAGGTGGGTGTAGCATATAAATTCAAATAGATATTTATTATTTTTCGATGTAGGCCAGGTATTTTTAATGCCTGGCTTTTTGTTTTTTGGAGACAGACTATTTTTTTATCATTAGAAAATATAATTATTTACCAATTAAGATATATTTCCATATAGGATAAATTTAACATAAAATTTATCACAAATATTCCATATGTATTGAAATATTTTATATAAACAAAAGATAATACTTCTTTTTTTTAATTGCAAAACCTCTCAAAAACAGCTGTATATCTATGTTTTTTAAGTTTGGCAAGCATTTTGCAAAATAAACCGCGAATGGTTGAAAGACCATCAAGTAGTAAAAATTAAAAAATAAAAATTATGAAGAAGTTATTTTTAGGTCTGGCATTAACTGCCGGTACATTAGCCTTTGCTCAGGAATCAACAACTGTAAATACATCACCTCTTAAAAAAGACGTTCAACCAGTAAGATTCGGTATTAAAGCCGGAGGAAACTCAGCGTATTTCAGCGAGCAAAAATTCGGAATGAACAGCCAAAAATTAGGTTTCCATGCCGGAGCTTTTGTAAACATTCCTATCTCTAAACAATTCAGCTTTCAACCGGAGGTTCTATATAACCAAATGGGAGCAAGAGATGTAGCCTATTCAACAGAAACTACTACAGGAGCAACTACTGTAAAAACTAAAGGAGAAAGTAAAGTAACAATGAACTATATTTCAGTTCCTTTAATGGTTCAGATGCGACCTACGGACAAATTCTATATTGAAGCAGGTCCTGAATTCAGTTATTTTATCAACGGAAAAACTAAAGGGGAAGCTACTGTAGCAAGTACCACAGGAGGAATAACTACAACAACAAGCAGCTCTCAATCTGATGACCTTAATAAAGATGCTATCAACAGATTCAACTTTGGTCTAGGTCTAGGTTTAGGATATGATATTACCAACAATATCGGAATCAGTGCAAGATATACGAACAGCTTGACAAAGATTGAGAAAAGCAGACCAGCTGCTGAAAATAACAACAGAGTTTTCCAATTAGGTCTGAACTACAAGTTCTAATCAATAATAAACCAATTTTTTAACTCCAGATGCAGATTTCTGCATCGCATAAAATAGCCGGAAGAATTTCTTCCGGCTATTTATATTTTAGCAAAGAACCAATTATTGAAATATTCTGGGATCATCGCTAATCACCCCGTCTATTCCCATGTTTTTTAATTCCTGTAATCTTTCTTTTGTATTAACGGTCCAAGGGATTACTTTCATTCCTAATGCATGACATTCCTGTACGAGTTCCGGGGTTACTAACCTATGGTCCGGGCTATAAATGGTTGGAGTAAAGCTTAGAAATTTCATATCTCCTGCTACTCCATTTAAATGGTTGGGGTATAGTTTAAATTTCTCTAAGGGAATATTTTTAAAATAATACTGTTGTTGGGCTAATTTCTTATCGTCAACCTTTTCTACAAGTAAAGCTGTCATTATTTTAGGGTATTCTTTATGAATGATCTCAAGCGTTCTGGGATCAAAGGACTGAATAATAACTCTATCCTGAATTCCTTTTTCCATAATAATCTTCATCATCAGGTCTACAAATTCTTTAGGCTCCGGATGAAAAATATTGTCCGAGAATGGGCGAGTTTTGGTTTCTATATTATAATAAGGTAAGGGTCTTTTCAATTCACGGGAATAAGATTCACATGTATCTATGATATCTGAAAAAAGAGGTTTCTGCACCTTCATTTTCTTTTGATCCGGGTAATTGTCGAGCTTCTTTTGTCCTACGTCAAATGTCTGAATTTTAGCATAAGGCATTTCGTATATTTTGTAGTAGAAACCGGAGTCTTTCGGAATATAAGTTCCATCCGGCTTGGTGATTAATTCTGGTGAAAGAAAAGCATCATGAGAAAGAATTACTTTTTTATCCTTTGTGATGGCCAGATCCATTTCTAGGGTCGTGACATTCATTTTTAAAGCATTTTTCATAGCCGGGATTGTATTCTCCGGATATAGAGACTTCCCTCCACGATGAGCCTGATTATCGAAAGACTGTGCTGAATATAATTGTGAGGCAATAAGAAATATGCCTGATAAAAATACGTTCTTCATACTCCTGAATTTTAATCTGATAAAATTAAAGCTTACGTGTGTACTGTATAATACCGGAATATTAAGGTTATGCTACATTTAATGGTAGTTGGGTATGAATAGGGAGAAGTTTTTGAGATTACACAGAATGACATACTGTAACAAAAAAGAGTCAGGCTATAAATACCTGACTCTCTCTGTTTTTATGTAAGAAATATTAATTAAATAATACTGCTTCTTCTCCTTTTCCTACTGGATATTCTTCTGTGAAGCATCCAAAGCAATGATTAGAAGATCCTAAAATTGCTTTCAGATTGTCTATGCTTAAAAACTCTAAGGAATCTACTCCTAAGTAATTTTTAAGTTCTTCTGTAGTCATGTTCGCCGAAATCAGATCATCTTTAGACGGAGTATCAATTCCCAGATAGCATGGAGCAATAATTGGAGGAGAAACACTTCTGAAGTGAATTTCTTTTACTCCAGCATCTTTAAGAATTTTAACCAATCTCTTAGAGGTTGTTCCACGAACGATAGAGTCATCAATGATCACTACCCTCTTATCTTTCATTTCTGAAATAATCGGGTTAAGCTTAAGGTTCACTACCCTTTCTCTCATCTCCTGTGTTGGAACAATGAAACTTCTTCCAATATATCTGTTTTTAATCAAAACAGGACGGAACGGTATTCCTGAAGCTTTTGAGAATCCAATGGCAGCAGGAACTCCGGAATCCGGAACACCAATAACCAAATCAGCCTCTACAGGAGCCTGATCCCAGATCTTCTCCCCTGATTTCTCTCTGATCTCATACACATTGATGTTTTCTAAGGTAGAATCAGGTCTTGCAAAGTAGATGTATTCAAAAGAGCAGATTCTCTGTTTTCCTTTAGCTTCATCCATCATATAAGAATGAAGTTTTCCAGGCTCATTTTCATTGGTGTAAATGATCTCTCCAGGGAGAATATCACGTACATACTGAGCTCCTACAGCATCTAATGCTACAGATTCAGAGGCAACTACATAAGAATTTTCATTAATAGCTCCTAAAACTAATGGACGAATCCCATTGAAGTCTCTGAAAGCAAAGAACTTATTTCTTGTCATTCCCACTACGGAATATGCCCCTTCAATTTTCTCCATAGTAGCTTTAATGGCTCCACGAAGTCCTAAATCAAGGTTTTTCTGAATTAATCTAAGGATCACCTCAGAATCTGAAGTTGCTCTGAAAACTACGCCTTCAGCTTCTAATTCATTTTTTAATTCTCTTGCATTGGTAAGGTTACCGTTGTGCGCTATAGAAAGTATAATCTGGTCATATTCGTTTTTCGCGAAAAATGGCTGGAAGTTATATTTCTTTTTATCTCCTGCAGTGGTATAACGAGTATGCCCAATTGCAGAATTTCCCATAAAAGCTTCAGGTTCCTGAATGTCTTTATAAACGTCTAAAACCAATCCTTCATCTTTCATGTTGGTAATTTTTCCGTCTTTTAAAACGGAGATACCACAAGCTTCCTGACCTCTGTGTTGCAGCGCAAAAAGCCCAAATTGTGAAAGAGAAAATGTATCCAGATCTTCATCCGAATAGAGTCCGAAGATTCCGCATTCTTCATTAGGAGCATCTAGCCTTTCCTCTTCCTGAGTTCTGAAAAGATTTCTCCCGTAGACTTGGTTTTCAAACTGTTTTAAATATTCACTTTTATGAATGTCTAAACTTTTCATTTCTATTTTTTCTAATTGTAGATCTTAGAAGTCAGATTTCAGATCTCAGACTAAAAGCTAACTTCAAATTTTAATTTTGTTTTAACTAACAAAGTTATTTTCAGTACCAACATCTGATATCTGAAATCTGGTATCTGAAATCTTATTTCTCTAAAAGATTTTTAAGACGGTTGTAGATCTCAACATATGCCTCAGTTACTTCTCCTAAGTCTCTTCTGAATCTGTCTTTGTCAAGCTTCTTCATCGTATCTTTATCCCAAAGTCTGCAAGTATCAGGAGAAATTTCGTCAGCAAGGATAATCTCACCTGTAGACGTTTTTCCTAATTCGATTTTGAAGTCTACAAGAATAATGTTGATCTTGTCAAACAGCTCAATAAGGATATCATTAATGTCTGAAGATAGTTCATACATTTCATCAAGTTCTTCATACGTAGCAGCACCTAAGAAAACAGCATGGTGATCGTTGATAAGCGGATCTCCCAATTCGTCTTTTTTATAACAGATATCGAAGATGGTTACCGGAGACTTAATTCCTTCTTCCACTCCTAATCTTTGTGCCATACTTCCCGCAGAGTAGTTTCTTACTACCATTTCCAAAGGAATGATAGAAACTTTTTTTACCAACTGCTCTCTCTCGTCTAGTTTTTTAATGAAATGAGTTTTGATCCCTTTTTCATTTAAATATTCAAAAATAAGAGTGGTAATGGCGTTGTTCATTTCCCCTTTCAGGTCAACCTGCCCTTTCTTTTGAGCATTAAATGCTGTAGCATCGTCTTTGAAACGTACTACTACTTCATCAGGATTATCGGTAGCAAATACCTGTTTCGCTTTTCCCTCGTACAACATTTCTTTCTTTTGACTCATAATTTTACTTTCTAAATTGTAGTTAGATTTATTGATTTATTTAATTATTATTCCTGTTAAGACAGCCAGTCCAAAACTCAACAATGTACCAATTAATACATATTCTGTAAGTTTTCTCTGTTTTGCCTGTGCAAGGTCGCTGAATCTGAAAACAGATTTGGCAGCCACCATGAAACCTACGCCTTCCCAGTGATTCACCATGATAAAGGTAAATACCAGCAGACGTTCTAAAATTCCGATATATTTTCCGGCACTTGATAAAGATTCGGTTTGAATAGAGTTAGGACCATCCGGAGCAGGTGTCCAGGATGATAAAAGGAGTTTGATAAAAATAGAAGCCGGCGTTGTAAGAAACAAAGCTGCCATTAGTATTTTTAAAAATTCCTGATTTTGTAAAAAGCTGAAATTAAATTCACTGAAATAAAAAGATACTCCTGCAATTACCAATATATGCAACAGCTGATCGATGAAAAACCATCTTTTTTTCGTTTTTATAGTCTGAAAACTAAGTTTGGCGGCATCAATAATAAAATGAGTAACACCCACTAAAACAGCCACCCACCAAAGCTGCAGATCCCAAAGGAAAATGAAGCTTAAAATAGTGTGAATCAGAATGTGGAAGTATAAAAATTTACTTTTTAGTTTATAGTTCTCCTTATCAGCAACCCATGAATTTGGCTGAAGTATAAAATCTCCGAGTAGATGTGCCAATATGAGTTTGATAAAGATCATGCTTATAGTTCGGATATTTTCTTTCTGAAATACTGATTGGTTTCCACGATGAGCTCATAGTTGGCTCGTTTCAGTCTCTGGCTGATAGAAGACTGTGATATAGCAAATCTTTTGGCAAGATCTTCCTGTGTGATATCCTGATTCATGATCATTTCATGAATGATTTCGGATGTTGCCATAGTCCAATTATCAAAATCCTTAGATGACCATTTCAATAAAATATTAAGATCCCTGTCAACGGAATCGTTTGATGTTTTTATGGCAACGGTGTGCCCGTCATTCTTCAGATCATTCAAAAGTCGTCCGGAATTTACATAAGCAGTACCATTAGATTCGGTAATCTTTTCAGAAGAAAAACTTTCTTCCCCTATGCCTATGGCCATTCTTACATCCAGATTTTCCTGGCTTTTTATAAGAGATTTTATGGCTAGAAAATGCCAGAAAACAGAATCAATACTGCATTTGAACTGAAACTCATCTCCCCTGTAGATTTCCCATGTGCCGGGAGCGCTTCCCCAGATTTCGAGAAGATTTTTAAGCTTGGTAATCCAAACTTCAGTGTCTGCATGCTGTGAATTTATAATATCACCGGTAATGACCGCTATCATACTGCAAATATAAGCATAATTACTTATAAATAAAAAATATAAGCGCAAACACTTATAGATATTGATTATTAGCGAATCTACTTATATCGATTATATCGTAAACATAAGGTTTTTAAGGCTTTAAATGAAATCAGAAAATTGTAAAAAGATTAAATAAAATAAAAAACTTTCATGATACGTTGAATATTAACTCAATTTTTTTAATACTTTTTTATTCGAGGAGCTGTTTCCTGCTATCCGCTCATACTCCTCGCTCCTTCCTTTTTCCACCGCCTGCTGTGGGGTAACCGCTGCTATCAGGGCTAATGATTCTTACCAAACTCCCCTGAACGGGGTTTCAAAACCTGTTAAGGGTAAAGACTACGACCTCTTAAAAAATAAAACCTAACAGGTTTCAAAAAACTGTTAGGTTGGTATAATTTAAAAAGTAATAAATATTCTTTCTTTATTTCTTAATAAATTGCTGAGAATAATCATCCAGCCTTAAGATGTATGTTCCTGTAGGAATTCCCTGTACAGAAATCTCTTTCTTGTTTCTGAACGGATCTTTCTCTGTATAAATTACTTTTCCGGAAAGATCAATAATTTGAGCTGTTTTTATCTTTTCATTATCTCCACTCACAAAAAAGTTGTCGTATACAGGATTTGGATATATTTTCAGCGATTTATCCGTAGAAGTGATAAGTTCTTCTGAAGTTGACAAAGTTCCGCCAAGATTCTGACAGTAATCCACTGGATATACAGTCCATTCATTAATATTAAAAGTATTCGTAGGTTGACTAACCGAAGCCTTTCTATATAAAGAAACATCCTTTAAAGCTGTAGAATTATTTTGTCCTGTAACACCCAATGCATCTACTGTGGTAGACTTGTATCTTAATTCAAGATAATTGTATCCATAAAACGTCATTTGAGGAGCTGCAGTTATAAATTTCGCCTGATCTTTGGTAAAACATGAGAAAGTAGCAGAGGGGTTCAAAACTACAAATGTTTCATTATTTTGAATAGTACCTTCCATTTCAAATGGAGCTGGAAAATAAAGGCTATTATTTTGTCCCTGTAATTGAATTGATAATCTGTAATTATTCAAATCTACAGGGTGTCCTGTTTTATTGGTGATTTCAAGAGCTCTGTTCTCATTGGTTGATCCTTCCAGATATTTTGAAATAAAAAGATCCTTAGCATAATTGTCTGTAGCCAGCGTTGTTAGAGATATTTGGTTACTATCTGTAGATTGAAGGTATCCATTATCATATGCTTTTACAGTATAGTTATAGGTTGTAGAAGGTGTAAGATGATCTATACTGATAGACGTACCTTTTGTGGATGCTACTAAAGTGCCATTCTGATACACTTTATAGCCTAAAACATCAGCATCAGCACTTGGAGTCCAGCTTAAGGTTGTAAAATAGGCACTCGTTTGTGTAGAAGTAAGATTGGAAGGTGCCTGAGGAGCAATAGCATCCAGTGTTTGGCTCCAGATAGCATTTACCCATCCCGGATTATCTATAAAAGGGTTTCTGTTTTTCTGAAGAGCATACACGGCATTATTCCTATTGGTTTCTCTTGGAGAAACAGGATCCTGTTGATGCCACTGAATTAACATAGCAAGATAGGCTGGTTCAATCGCTCTTTCTTCGGTTCCGTCAAAAGGATTGGTATCTGAAGCAGGATTAGCATTAGCTGTGTATTTAAATGTTCCTAATTTTCCTTCATATCTTAAAGCAAAATATAATATGGATCTTGCTACATCACCTTTAAATTCATCAATAGGTTCATATACATATCCTGTATAAGGAAGGTTAGGAATAGCGCTCTTTCCTATTTTAGATGTATTGGTAAATGTAGCCAGAATGTTAGCAGGAACTGTGCTGGAAATCCCATAAGGATAATTACTCCTTAACTGGTTAATTTTAGCATCAGCAGGAATCACATAGAACAGATCCGAATACATTGGATAGTCACTGTAAAATGTACTTTGGGGCATCATATGCTCTCTGTTGTATCCTGAGCCTTCCGCACTTCCCCCACCTAATTGACTGCTAGTATATTCATAAGCGTCCGGTCCATCCGGTATTTCAGAATAGATATCTAAAAGAATAGTTGTGTTATTAGCTGGAGTATGGCCATCATAGTATACATCAAGGTCTGTTTGATTATAAAGATTGGGAAGATGAGTCGTATAATGCCAACTAATAGCCTTTTCAGAGATAATATCATGAAGCTTAGATTTCAGGGCATAGCCGGTTAATCCGATAGTACCGTTATAATATCCGGCAGGAGCCTGCGCAGAAATATAAGTGGAAATCAAAATAATAGGAAGTAGAATTTTTTTCATACCTTAAAAATTGGGGGACTAAATTAGTAAAATAAAATACGCAAAAGATTGAATATTTTATTAAGAATACATTAATTCTCAAAATATAAAAAATTGGAAATTAAAATATTGGCCATGATAATATTATGGATGTAATAATTTTTTTTAGCATTCCGTCAATTTGGTTATCTTTGGGAACTAACTATTATCAATATGAATACAGAGACAATTGACAACATCAAAATGATAGCGGAGACAGCTAGAGAATTTGCAGAGAAGAATATCCGACCGAATATTATGGAGTGGGATGAAAGCCAAACTTTCCCAAAAGACTTATTCCACCAACTGGGAGAAATGGGTTTTATGGGAATTGTAATTCCTGAGCAATACGGCGGTTCCGGTTTAGGGTATCACGAATATGTCACTATCCTTGATGAAATTTCTCAGGTAGACCCATCTATCGGGCTTTCTGTAGCAGCGCACAACTCTCTTTGTACAAATCATATTTATGAGTTCGGAAATGAAGAACAGAGAAATAAATGGCTTCCTCAGTTGGCTTCCGGAAAAGTAATCGGAGCTTGGGGATTAACAGAACACAATACCGGTTCAGATTCAGGGGGAATGTCTACCACTGCAGTAAAAGATGGTGATGAGTGGATCATTAGTGGAGCTAAAAACTTTATTACTCACGCTATTTCAGGAGATATTGCTGTGGTAATGACCAGAACAGGTGAAAAAGGAGCTAAAAATAACTCTACTGCTTTTGTTTTGGAAAAAGGAATGCCCGGATTTACTTCAGGAAAAAAAGAGAATAAATTAGGAATGCGTGCTTCTGAAACCGCAGAATTAATTTTCGATAACGTACGTGTACCAGACTCTCACCGTTTAGGAGAAGTGGGTGAAGGTTTCAAACAGGCTATGAAAATTCTTGACGGTGGTAGAATTTCTATCGCGGCATTAAGTTTAGGAACAGGAAGAGGAGCTTATAAAGCAGCTTTAAAATATGCTAAAGAAAGACATCAGTTTGGAAAATCAATCTCTGAATTCCAGGCAATTAATTTTATGCTTGCTGATATGGCGACAGAAATTGATGCTGCAGAATTGCTGATTCAAAGAGCAGCAACGTTGAAAAATGCTAAACAGAAAATGACAAAAGAAGGAGCAATGGCAAAATTATATGCTTCTGAAGCTTGCGTAAGAATTGCCAACAATGCAGTACAGATCTTCGGAGGGTACGGATATACAAAGGACTTCCCTGCTGAGAAATTCTATAGAGATTCTAAGCTTTGTACTATTGGTGAAGGAACTTCTGAAATCCAGAGACTGGTGATTGGAAGAGATATTACAAAATAATTTTAACCCTCATACAAATGATTAAACAGGCACTTTTAGGTGAATTTTTGCACGAAGCCGAAAACACCAGAAAAATTTTAAAAGCAATCCCCGACAGCGCTTTAGACTGGAAACCATCTGAGAAAAACTGGACAACCGGCCAGCTGGCTTCTCATATTGCAGAAGTTTATAATTGGTACGCTCCTACCTTTAACCAGGATGTCTTTGACATGGAAAAATATCAGTATGATAAAGGTGATATTTCCAAAGCTGAAAATATTGTAGCAAAATTTGAAGAAAATGTAGCTAAAGCACAGAAGGTTTTGGAAGACTCGGATGAAAGCACTTATTTTAACGAATGGAAGATGGAAATGAATGGAAACACTCTTTTTCCTGCTTCACCAAGAATTCAGGTAGTAAGAGGCTTTCTTTATAATCATTTGTACCATCACAGAGGAGAGTTGGTTGTTTATTTAAGATCAACCGGAAATAAAGTTCCCGGACTTTATGGCCCTACTGCTGATGATAAAATGTAACTGAAAATCATTTTAATTGATAATAAATGACATGTGTAATTTACGCATGTCATTTTTTCATTTTGGGACAATGTTAAATTGAGTATATTTAATGTATTGCATAATATATTAAATGAATAGTCTAAAATTTTCTTAAAAATTTTTGTTTTTCGTAATATATTTTTTATTAATTTCGATATACCATAATAAAAACAAATATTTAATATGAAAAGACAATTAACCCTGCTTGGGATGCTTCTTATTACAGGAGTTTCATTCGCACAGACTGATCGCCTTTGGTCTCAGGAATTCTCAAAAACCTCTTCAGAGACCTTTGAAAACAAATTAGGAATCAGAAATCCTAGATTATTCAGTCTGAATATTAATGGTTTGAAAAACGCTTTAGCTAAAGCTCCGAAGAGGCTGGCAGCTGGCGAAAAATCAGAAGTCATCATTTCATTCCCGAACTCCGATGGCAGAATGGAAAACTTTAAAGTAAAAGAAAATTCCAACTTCACTCCTGAATTAGCTGCAAAATACCCTGACATCAAATCTTATGTAGGTCAGGGACTTGAAGATCCAAATTCAACAGTGTATTTCAGTGTTTCCCCACTAGGACTATCATCCATGGAAATTTATGGTGATAAATCGGCAGTATTCATTGAGCCTTATGCAAAGGATCTTTCTACGTATGTTGTTTACAAAAAATCGGACAAAAATGATGATCTTAGTAAATTTGAATGTACTGTAATAGATGTTGCTAAAAAAGGAGTATCTACAAATGTTGCAGCCAGACCTAATGCTGATGATGCTAAATTGAGAACATTCAGACTGGCATTATCCTGTACAGGAGAATATACTGCTTATTTTGGAGGAACAAAAGCACTGGCATTAGCCGCAATGAACACTACAATGACCCGCGTAAATGGTGTTTTTGAAAAAGATTTTGCAGCAAGAATGGTTCTTATCGCTAACAATGATGCGGTTATTTATACCAATGCTTCTACAGATCCTTATTCTGCTGCATCAGGAATGAGCAGCTGGAATTCCCAATTACAAAGTACACTAACTTCTGTTATTGGAGAAGCTAATTATGATATCGGACACTTATTTGGAGCTTCCGGAGGTGGTGGAAACGCAGGATGCATCGGATGTATTTGTACAAACGGTTCAAAAGGTAGCGGTTACACTTCCCCTGCTGATTCCATTCCATCAGGAGATAATTTCGACATCGATTATGTAGCTCATGAAATGGGCCATCAATTTGGAGGAAACCATACTTTCTCAATGAATAATGAAGGAACCGGAGCCAATATGGAACCTGGTTCAGGATCAACCATTATGGGATATGCCGGAATTACGGGCCAGGATATTCAGCCTCATTCTGATGCGTTTTTTCATGCAATCAGTATTCAACAAATCACCAATAATATTAAAGCTAAAACTTGCTCTGTCAATACCAATACAGGCAATGCTATTCCAACAGCTAATGCAGGTTTAGACTATACAATTCCAAAAGGAACCCCATTCGTATTAACAGGAACCGGTACTGATGCAGACGGTGATTCTTTAACTTATATCTGGGAACAGATGGATAATGCATCTTCTTCTCAAACGGGAGCAAGTTCTGCAGCAAGTGCAACAAAAGCTTCAGGGCCTAATTTCAGATCATGGGCACCAACTACGGTTCCTACAAGATATTTCCCAAGAATGGCATCTGTTTTAGCAGGCTCAACTACTACTGCAGGCACTGAAATTACGGTGGAAGCACTTTCTTCAGTAGCCAGAACATTAAACTTCAGGTTTACCGTTCGGGATAATAAGGCCGGAGGTTCAGGAAACAATTCTGATGATGCTGTCATTACAGTAAACAGTACTGCGGGACCTTTTGCAGTAACTTCTCAGAATTCAGCAACTACTTATACTGGTGGAAGCTCTCAAACCGTAACATGGGATGTGGCAGGAACTACTGCGAACAACGTAAACACTGCTAATGTAGATATTCTTTGGTCTACAGACAGCGGAAATACATGGTCTACTCTACTCTCTGCAACTCCTAATGATGGTTCACAGGCCGTAACCATTCCTAATGTTACTACCACAACAGGAAGAATTATGGTTAAAGGATCCAACCACATTTTCTTTGATGTAAATAATGCCAATATTTCTGTAAATGCGGGATCTGGAACACCTGATACGGTTGCTCCTACTGCGCCTACCCTTGCTGCTTCAGGAACTACTTCTACAAGTACAAACCTGTCTTGGTCAGGAGCCACAGATAATATTGGGGTTACAGGATATGATGTATATATGGGAGCTTCATTACTAGGCTCTACAGCTTCTACTACTTATACCATAACAAGTTTAACTCCATCCACTACTTACAGCTTCTCTGTGAAAGCTAAAGATGCAGCAGGTAATGCTTCTTCTTCAAGTAATACCGTGAATGTTACAACACTTGCAGGTGGTGGAACAGTTACTTACTGTTCAGCTTCAGCATCCAATACCGCTGATGAAAGAATTGGAAACGTAAAATTCGGTACTATCAATAATACATCCACAGGAACTGCTGGTTACGAAAACTTTACTTCTGTTTCTACCAATGTAACAAGAGGAACCGCTTATACACTTTCTATCACTCCGGTTTGGACTTCTACAAAGTACAGTGAAGCTTATGCAGTTTATATTGATTATAACGGAGATGGAGACTTTACAGACAGTGGTGAATTGGTATGGTCAAAAGCTGGTTCTACAACAAGTCCGGTTACGGGATCAGTTACTATTCCATCAACAGCTGCTCTTGGTTCAACAAGAATGAGAGTAATGATGAAATACAGCTCTATTCCGACTTCATCTTGTGAGGCTTATACCTATGGACAAGTTGAGGATTATACAGTGAATATTACATCTTCAGGAAGAGGAGAACTTTCTAATACGAAAGATCTGATGGCTGATATTAAACTATACCCTAACCCGGTAAAAGACATCATGCATATCTCCAATACCACATCTGAAGATTATAAAATCTTTGATATGGGTGGAAAAGTAGTTGACTCAGGAAAACTTCAAAGAGGATCTGTAAACGTAAGCAACTTGATTAAAGGAGCTTATATGATCCAGATTGGTGAAATTTCTAAACGATTTGTTAAAAACTAGTCACCATAAAAATTGTAACCGATGTGAAACTGCTCTATTTTTAGAGCAGTTTTTTTATGGTTTATATTCAATGAGTTGAATGTTTTCTTTAATTATTATTTTAAATTATTCTAAAGAAAAATAATATTTTAATAAAATTTTTATTAGTTTTGAATGATATAAAAAATTCACGGCAACATGAAAAAACAATTATTAATGATGGGGATGCTGGTATTATCTGGCGTTTCTTCCGCACAAACAGATCGTCTATGGTCTAGAAAATCTAAAGAAAGTTTATCCTCTGTTCATGAGAATATGAAAAATATAAATGATCCAAGAATTTTTCATCTGGACATTAATGGGCTGAAAAATGTGCTGGCAAGAACGCCTAAAAGAGCAACAGAAAAATCGTCGGTTATTATTTCTCTTCCTAATTCATCGGGGAAAATGGAACGTTTCACCGTAACGGAAAACTCAAATTTTGATCCTGAATTGGCTGCTAAATATCCGGATATTAAATCCTATATCGGCCAGGGATTAAAGGATAAAACATCAACGGTTTATTTCAGTATTTCTTCATTAGGTTTATCTTCCATGGAAATTTATGGTGATAAATCTGCTGTTTTTATTGAGCCATACACCAAAGACCTTTCCACTTATGCTGTTTATAAACGCTCTGACAGAAAAAATGACTTAAATAATTTTGAATGTAAAGTACTGGAATCTGCCCAAAAAGGAGCCTCTAACGTTATTACAGCCAAAAATGCTGATGATGCTGTTTTAAGAACATTCAGACTGGCACTTTCGTGTACAGGAGAATATGCAGCCTATTTTGGAGGAACAAAAGCTGATGCCCTGGCTGCTATGAATAATACATTGACACGCGTTAATGGTATTTTTGAGAATGACTTTGCAGCAAGAATGGTTTTGATCCCCAATAACGATGCTATTGTTTACACAGATGCCAATAATGATCCCTTTTCTACATCCTCGCAAATGAATAAATGGAATTTTGAACTGATGAATGATCTGAATTCAAAAATCGGGAATGCCAATTTTGATATTGGCCACTTATTCGGTGCTACAGGGGGTGGCGGAAATGCTGGGTGCATAGGTTGTTTATGCAGTGATGATATGTCAACATATGTTTATCAGGGTACTACTTATCCTGAAAATTATAAAGGCAGTGGATATACTTCTCCTTCTAATGGTATTCCTTCAGGGGATACCTTTGATATTGATTTTGTGGCCCACGAAATGGGACATCAGTTTGGAGGAAACCATACATGGTCAAATAGTACACAAGTAGGATTACAGCCTGTAGAGCCTGGCTCCGGATCTACAATTATGGGGTATGCGGGAATTACGCTTTATGATGTGCAGAAACATTCAGATCCGTTTTTTCATGCCCGCAGCATTGAACAAATCACAAATAATATTAAAACAAAAACATGTTCTGTCAATACGCCTACAGGAAACACCGTTCCTACAGCTAATGCCGGAGCAGATTATATAATCCCTCAAGGTACACCATTTGTACTGACAGGTACCGGAACTGATTCGGATGGAGATTCACTTACCTATATCTGGGAACAGATGGATCATGGAACATCTTCCCAAACAGGAAGTAATTCTGCGGCTACAGCTACCAAAACTGCGGGACCAACATTCAGATCATGGGTGCCAACAGTTTCTCCCATAAGATATTTTCCACAAATGGCAACTATTTTAAAAGGAGCTACAGAAACAATGGGACAAGAAATTAATGTTGAAGCATTATCTTCTGTTTCAAGGGATCTGAATTTCAGATTTACCGTTAGAGATAACAGATTAGGAGGAGCCGGAAATAATTCTGATGACGCTAAAATCACAGTGAATGCTCTTGCAGGGCCTTTCCTTATCACTTCTCAGAACAATACTCTATCTTATGTGGGTGGAAGCTCTCAAACCGTAACCTGGGATGTAGCAGGAACAACGGCTAATAATATCAATGCTGCTAATGTAGATATCCTTTGGTCAACCGATAATGGAGAAACCTGGACTACTCTACTGGCTGGAACGCCTAATGATGGTTCAGAAGCTGTGATCATTCCTAATGTTCCAACCCGTTCGGGGAGAATTATGGTGAAAGGAAGCAATCATATCTTTTTTGATGTTAATAATGCTGATATTTCTGTAACCACCAGCGAGTTATCTACTGCAGAAAATCAACTGGCAGGTTCAATAGAAATTAAATTGTATCCAAATCCGGTGAAGGATATTTTAACACTTTCAAATACCAGGTCAGAAAGATTTAAAATCTATGACATGTCCGGAAAACTGGTTATTGAAGACACTCTTCAAAACGGAACAGTGAATGTAAGCAACCTGGTAAAAGGAAATTATGTGATCCATATTGAAAAATTCTCAAAAATGTTTATTAAAAAATAGGACTTTTAAAATATAAATTAGAAAGGCTGCTCATATGAGTGGTCTTTTTTATTTGGATCTTTATTGATTTTGATATTTTATCATTTAAAATATTAATATTCATGTAATTAATTTTAATAATTATATTTTGTTGAAAATAATATTATATAATGTGAGATTTTTGGCTAATTTTATCACTCAATATTATTCTTTTATTGTACCGTTACCAGTTTGTATTTAGGGGAAGCTTTCAACAGCTTTCTAATACTGATTTATCCCGTTATTTTACTTCTTTATTTCCATGTGAGAAACAACGGAGTAGAAATCAAACGTTTTTATATTAAAGAAAAAAACGGTATAGCTATAAAAGATAATCATTCTATCCATACGCATTGGCATTGATCTGCATCCCTGATAATACCTATTTAAATTTCAAATAATTTTAATTTTTTTATATGAAACATTTATTTAAGTACTTCTTTATTTTGGCTATTGCCTCTTTTTCTATGGCCTGTAGCTCTGATGACAGAGAAGAAGAAATCGTTATCAAACCTAGCCCGGTTAAAATTGTATTTTACAAAGATGCTAATGATTTTGCAGCAACGTATGATCCAGACAACAAAGTAAACCCAACAATCAGAGCTCAGGCATTTGATTTATACAAGCAGGGAAGCTGGAAGGAATTGGAAAAACTATTCCAGGCTAATAACCTGAACAGTGGATGGCCCCCGGCAAACGGCGGATATAATATTGTGGATGATGTTGCTATACAGGCCGGACAAAAATATGACAGATACAGTGGTGCTGTAGGAAGTTATAATGGAACCGGAAATCCAACGTTAGGTGGAAACTTTACCAGCCCGATCATTAATGGGTATGTGTATACATTTGCCGAAAGAGCATTAAACCAGCCTGAAAATAAATATGATTTCTATTATCAGATAGATGTCCTTAATGCATTGCCTTTTAAATCTCAAACAGCAGATATTATTCCCTGGTTTAATCAGACTGGAAACGGAAAACAAACCATGTGGAAAATTCCTATTGATATTAATACCGGATATCCAAAAACTTGGAATAAATTAGCGGAAGAAGGGTATATAAAAATTACGATTAAAAAGAGCCCGAGTGGAAAATACCCTAACCTGGAAGGAACCGTTATTCAGAATTAAATTAAACCCAGATGTATTCAATATCAAAAAAAATAAAGATTGGCAATAAAGCTTTACTTCAAAAAGACAGATTCATCAATGATGAAACCATCCCGGCTGCAGTAGCCAAATTTACCTGCTGTGAATGTGGCCATGAAAACTCAGTTGAAATATCTCCTTATCAATCTGGATTTCCGATTTTTCAAATCTACCATGAAGACAAAGTACTATCAAAATCTGAATTATTAAAGAATCAGATGGTTACTGAAACTTCACAGAGAATGCAGCATTATGGAGAATTAACCGTTAATGAGCTGCCTACCTTATACTTCGGAACAAGCTGTATATCCTGCAATACAAATTATATTTGCCTATTTAGCTATGGCGAAAAACAGCCAAGCCTAGAAATATTAAATATCTCCGGAATCTGGGAATATCAGGAAGTTGAATAATTGAATATCATCAGCATATCTTAAACCAAAACCACAGCTATAGAGCCGTGGTTTTTTTGACTCTTAAACTAACCGTTCGAAAATTATATAGATAATATGCAAAACAAGTAAATAAGAGTTGATAATATAAATTTTAAACCACAAATTTCACGGATTAACACAGAGGATTATGAATAAGAATATTTTACAGACTGTTGGTAAGGTAAACATCTGTGAAAACCTGTGTCATCTGTGGTAAAAAAAACAATAATCATTCATCTAATGATTCTTATTTTTCATCCTACATTTCACCATTAACAAATCGTTTTCTATCTTTGTCATAAATAAAAAATTTCATGGATAAAATTGATAGTTTGAACCAAGTAGCAGAATTCCATACTACTTTCAAAGCCCCTATTCTAGACACCCCACAAATTCCTTCTCCGGAAAGATGCAATCTTAGAGTAGAACTTCTACAGGAAGAACTTAATGAACTGAAGCAAGCAATTGCAGATAATAATATTGTAGAAATTGCAGATGCTCTTTGTGATTTACAGTATGTTTTAAGTGGTGCTGTATTGGAATTCGGACTTGGCAACAAATTTGTAGAGCTATTCAACGAAGTTCAGCGTTCCAACATGTCGAAAGCTTGTGATAACGAAGAACAGGCTAATGAGACTGTTGAATTCTATAAAGAAAAAGACGTAGAATCTTTTTATGAGAAATCTGGTGAAAAGTTCAATGTCTACAGAAAAGCAGATCATAAAGTATTAAAAAACAAATACTACTCTCCTGCTGATCTAAAGTCAATTATTGAGAAATAGAATATGAAAAAATTTATTACAAATATTGTTACCGCTTCAAGTTTATTGTTAGCTACTCAGCAGCTTAGTGCTCAGAAAGTAGTGGTTAACCGTGAAGTCACCACTGAAAAAGATGGTAAGATGCTTCTGGGACATCAGTTGAAAGAACAGTTTTTAAAAGCTCCTTATGCCGATTGGTATGTAAAAGAACATGATGAATATGCTTTGGATCAAAAGGCGATTAGTGAACTGAAAAAAGAAAGACTGGCCTCTTATGATATTATCGTTTTTATGGGAACCTGGTGTGAAGACAGTCACAGAGATTTCCCAAGATTAACAAAAATATTGGAAGAAACAGGTTATCCGGAAGGAAAAATGACCATTATTGCGGTTAACCGTAAAAAAGAATCTCCTACAGGAGACGAATCTCTTTACAACATTCAGAAAGTTCCTACCATCATCGTGAAAAGATATGGAAAAGAAGTAGGAAGAATTATAGAAATGCCTACCAGTGGATATATTGAAAGAGATTTAGTTGAAATTCTGAAGAAGAATGACTCATCTGTAATTAAAGAAATTTTTAAATAGATTTGAGAAATTATAAAACAATTTTATCGTTTGTAGCCGGTGCCGGTGTTATGGTACTTCTGTTTTTTGGGCTTAAATCCTGTTTGAATCTTAGTAAGAAAACGGAAAAGTCAGATTATTATATCCTGACCAACCAGATTTCTAAAATGAATAAGATGGTTGTAATAGAACAGAATAACTCTACCATGCAGAAAACCAAAATGGGTTATGAATTCATGGGTAAAGAAGTTTCAAGTAACAGCATCATTACCTTTACAAAGACCAATGCTCAGGTTTCTTATGATCTGAATAAAATGAAGATTGAAGTAGATTCCATCAACAAAAAGCTGGTGATCACCGAACTTCCTGATGCAGATATTAAAATTACGCCTAGCGTTGAAATTCAGTCTTTGGATGATTCTTTTTTTAATAGAATTTCTGAAAAGGACATTAAAAATGTAACTGTAAAAGCTAAAGAAACGGCGATAAAATCTATAGATCAAAACCAGTTAAGAACCGAAGGACGTAAACAATTAATGGAAAATCTTGATAATATTTTTGTTTTGGCAAAAGCTTTGAATTATACTATAGAAGATAAGACCGGAAAGATCGGTATTCTTGGACTCTAAAAATAATTCAAGCAATGGACTCAAAAGGAAATAACAAAAAAAAGGAATCTGCTAACTCAGCAGAAACCAAAAGACAAAATCAGGATTTCAAAAATATTCCTGCGTCATCGGAAAAGGTTAATCCCCCTGAGATTAATAAAGAAGACATTCAGAAAGCTTCCAAAAACAAATCAGGAAAAACGGATAATACAAAAGAGTAGAATGAGTTGTTGAGATCCATTTTTCTAAAAAGGATTAAAACACTTCAGAAAATAAAAATCGAAAGGTTCTGTCTTATACGAGGCAGAACCTTTCTTCTAACTATCTATCTTAAGTGAACTTTAATCTAATTATACGATGGTTGATTTTCCGATCTTTATATTCTCAAAATTATAATAGGACTTTTCAGAATACTTAATATGATCTGCAATAAAGCCTCCCACTTCACTGGTAGAATAATATTGCTTTGTATTAAGATCAATCGTAACATATTTGTTTTCAATAGCGTGTTCTACAGACTGTCTAAGCTTGTTGGCTGCAGGTTGTAATCCGAGATGATCCAGCATCATGGCCACACTTAAAATGGAAGCTATAGGATTCGCAATTCCTTTTCCTTTTGCCTGTGGATATGAACCGTGGATAGGTTCAAACAATGCATTCTTCTCTCCTACTGACGCTGACGGAAGCAACCCGATAGACCCTCCAATCACACTTGCTTCATCGGAAATAATATCTCCGAACATGTTCTCCGTTAAAATAACATCAAACTGTTTCGGATTAAGGATTAATTGCATAGCAGCATTATCTACAAACATATAATCCAACTGTACATCCGGATATTCCGAAGCGATTTCCTGACAGATTTTTCTCCATAATCTGGAAGTATCCAATACATTGGCTTTATCAATTAATGTCAGTTTTTTATTTCTTTTCTGCGCTTCCTGGAATGCCATGTGGGCAATGGGAAGAATATCTTCCCTGCTGTATTGGCATACATCGTAAGCATAAGCTCCTTCAGGGTCTGTAAATTTTTCACCAAAATATATTCCACTTACCAGTTCTCTGAAAATCTGGATATCCGCACCTTCAATAATTTCTCTTTTAAGTGGGCTTTTTTCAATCAGAGAAGCATATGTTTTTAAAGGACGGATATTGGCGAATAATCCTAGTTCCTTACGAAGCTTCAACAAACCTTGCTCAGGCCTCACTTTAGCTTCAGGATTATTGTCAAATGCCGGATCTCCTATCGCTCCAAAAAGCACAGCATCTGATTCTTTACAAATCTTTAATGTTTCTTCCGGCAATGGGTCTCCAGTTTTAAAAATAGCTTCCGCACCAATCAGTCCATAATCGAATTGAAATTTGTATTGAAAAACTTCAGCAATCACATCCAAAATCTTAATGCTTTCACTGATAATTTCCGGTCCGATTCCATCTCCTGGAAGAACTGCGATTTTAAAATAATTGTTGTTCATTTGTTTTTTGTGTCTTTAGTTCAAATTCTGTAATCGCCTGTTTTTTGCTGATTAAAAAATCAATATCGTCATAGCCGTTCATAAGGCATATTTTTTTATAAGAATCAAGCTCAAAAGTTTCGGTGGTATCTTTAAAGCTGATGGATTGTAATTCCACATCAATCGCAATTTCATTATTCGGGTTTTCATTGATTCCTTCTAAAATTTCTTTTAAAAATTCCTCAGAAACCTTTACAGGAAGGAGACCATTATTTAAAGCATTTCCTTTAAAAATATCGGCAAAATAGCTTGAAACAATAACCTTAAATCCGAAATCTGTTAATGCCCAGGCAGCATGTTCACGGCTGCTTCCACATCCGAAGTTATTTCCTGCCACTAGAATTTCACCATTGAATTTAGGATTGTTCAGAACAAAATCAGGATTAGGCTCATTCGTATGAATGTTAAACCTCCAATCTCTGAACAGATTTTCTCCAAATCCTTTTCTATCAATACTTTTTAAAAATCTTGCCGGAATAATCTGATCTGTATCTATATTTTCTGCCGGCAATGGAACTGCAGTGGATTTTATGATAACTAATTTTTGCATGTTTTGTTTTTAATTTAAACTTTCAAAAGCTGAAATTCTGCCTTCTATAGCTGCTTTGGCAGCGGTAAGCGGACTTGCAAGGATGGTTCTTGCTCCCTGTCCCTGTCTTCCTTCAAAATTCCTGTTTGAAGTGGAAACACAATATTCTCCCTCAGGAATTTTATCATCATTCATGGCTAAACAAGCTGAGCATCCGGGCTGTCGGATCTGAAATCCTGCATCATTAAAGATTTTATCCAGTCCTTCTTCATAAATTTGTTTTACCACCTGCTGAGAGCCTGGAACAATCAAAGCTTTTACGGCTTCAGATTTACTTTTCCCTTTAATATATTGAGCAGCAGATCGGAAATCTTCAATTCTTGCATTCGTACAGCTTCCTATAAATACATAATTGATTGGTATGCTTGATGGAGTTTGCCCTGCTTCCAATCCCATATATTGTAAAGCTTTCGCTTCAGATTCGTTTTGTGGCGTTGGAATTGTTTCATGAATTGAAATTCCCATTCCCGGATTGGTTCCATAAGTAATCATTGGATAAATATCGGCCGCATCAAAGAACAGTTCTTTATCAAAAACAGCTTCGTCATCAGTTTTAAGGGTATTCCAATAGGCTACTTTCTCCTCCCATTCTTCTCCTGTTGGGGCAAACTTTCTTCCCTTCACGTATTCAAAAGTGGTTTCATCCGGAGCAATCATTCCTCCTCTGGCACCCATTTCAATACTCATATTGCAAACCGTCATTCTTCCTTCCATGGACATTTCTTCAAATACATTTCCGGCATATTCACAGAAATACCCTGTTCCGCCATCGGTTCCTATTTTTGAAATGATATAAAGGATAACATCTTTAGACTGAACATTTTCGTTAAGCTTACCACTCACGGTAATTCTCATTGATTTAGGTTTGTTAAGCAGCAGACACTGACTGGCAAAAACCTGAGCTACCTGGCTGGTTCCGATACCAAAGGCAATAGACCCAAAAGCCCCATGGGTGGATGTATGGCTGTCACCACAAACAATACTCATTCCCGGTTGTGTAATCCCAAGTTCAGGAGCAATGATGTGAACAATTCCCTGATACTGATGTCCTAAACCGAATAATTCAATATTGTTTTTCTGGCAATTTTCAGTCAATTGCTGAACCTGATTTCTTGATAATTCATCACGGATGGGTTTTTCCTGATGAAGGGTTGGAACATTATGATCGGCCGTAGCTACAATTTGTTCCGGTCTGAATATTTCCAGATTTCTGGATTCTAATTCGGCAAAAGCCTGTGGGCTGGTTACTTCATGAATCAGATGTTTATCAATATAGATTACCTGTGGCCCATCCGGAACAGTATCTACAACATGAGCGTCCCAAACTTTATCAAAAAGTGTCTTTTTATCGTTGTTCATTTTTACTTTATCTTGAATTAAATCAAACCCTCTATCCTATTTTTCTGCTGCATGTTTCCATGATCATTGCCAGATCTTCATTGCCTATTTCTTTCTTAAGGTCTGCTATTTTTAAGAATTCCTGATACAGATAATCCAGCTCTTCTTTAGTGACATCATGGCCAATATGTTTAAAACGGTAAGCTAATGCTGAACGTCCGCTTCTTGCTGTAAGAATGATGGATGATGCATTAACTCCTACTTCAGCAGGATCAATGATTTCATAGGTTTCTCTGTTTTTGATAACACCATCCTGATGGATTCCTGAACTGTGAGCAAATGCATTAGCGCCTACAATGGCTTTATTTGGCTGTACAGACATTCCCATCAGATCAGAAACCATATTGCTCATTTCATTTAACATTCTGGAGTTAACATCTGTATGCAGATTCAAGTGTTTGTGCTGTTTCAGAATCATGACGACTTCTTCCAGGGCTGTATTTCCTGCTCTTTCTCCTAATCCGTTAATTGTACATTCAATTTGGCGTGCTCCGTTAATAGCTCCGGAAATTGAATTGGCTGTAGCTAAACCTAAATCATTATGGCAATGGCAAGACAAAACGGCTTTTTCAATTCCTTTTACATTTTCTCTCAGATATTTAATTTTCTGACCATATTCTTCCGGCAAACAGTATCCTGTAGTATCAGGAATGTTTAGCACTGTAGCACCTGCTTTAATGACGGCTTCACATACCTGAGCCAGATAAGCATTATCTGTTCTTCCTGCATCTTCTGCGTAAAATTCTACATCTTCAACATAGTTTTTAGCATACCTTACTGCTTCTGCAGCGCGTTCTATAATATTCTCTCTGGTTGAGTTGAATTTGTATTTGATATGTGAATCAGAAGTTCCGATTCCCGTGTGAATTCTTGGTTTCTTTGCAAATTGTAAGGCTTCCGCAGCAGTGTCAATATCCTTTTTGTTAGCTCTTGTCAATCCGCATACCTTTGCATTTCTTACGAGTTTTGAAATTTCAGCAACAGATTCAAAATCTCCAGGACTGGAAATCGGAAATCCTGCTTCAATGATATCAACTCCCAGTTCATCAAGCTTTTCAGCAATAATCAGTTTCTGTTTTGTATTCAGTTTACAACCAGGAACCTGTTCCCCATCTCGTAGTGTGGTATCAAAAATTTCAATTTTTTCGGAATTCATAAATGAAGTTTTTTACTTAATTTTGATTCAAAACTACAGCTTGCAATATTTTTTTGTTTTCAAATTTTCAGAAAATTACAATATTCAACGGTTGAAGAAATAAGCATATATTACTGATATTTAATTATTTAAATTTTAAAAATTTACAATGGCAGAATTGCAGAAAGATTTTTTGTTTGTACTGGTAAAGTCATTGACGACTTCCGAAAAGCGACAGTTTAAGCTGTATGTAAACCGCCTCGGAATTAATGTAGATGCCAAATTTTTACTTCTTTTCTCTGAAATGGATAAAATGAAGGAATACGATGAAAGCATCATTATTGAAAAGAAAATATCTACCAAGCAGCAACTCTCTAACCTGAAAGCGCATCTCTACAAACAAATATTGGTGAGCCTCCGAATGAATCCAAGCCATCAGAATTACAGGATCCAGCTTCGGGAACAATTGGATTTTGCTAATATTTTATACCAAAAAGGACTTTATAAACAGGCATTAAAAATATTGGATAAAACCAAGCAGTCTGCCTTGGAACTGGATGAAAAAAGTATTGCTTCTGAAATCATAGATTTGGAAAAGGTTATTGAATCCCAATTTATTACACGAAGTTTTGAAGGACGGGCTGAAGAACTGATCAGACAATCTCAGGAATTAAGCAAACAAAACCGATATACCACAAAACTTTCCAACCTTTCTCTGAAATTATACAGTGAGATGCTGACTCACGGCTATGTAAAAAATGATGCAGACCGAGAAGAAGTTCTGAACATTTTTAATGCTGAAATTAAAAATATCAAATTTGATAAATTGAATTTTACTGAAAAATTGTGGTATTTTAAAGCTCATGTCTGGAAGAATCAGCTGTTGCAGGATTATAAATACACTCTGAAATATGCCTATCAATGGGTAGATCTGTTTCATAAAAGACCGGAGATGATCTTCAGCCATCCGGTTTGGTATATTAAAGGGAATACTTATCTGCTTAAAATCCTGTTCTTGTATGGAAACATTGATATTCTGGAGGAGCATTTTAAGGAATTTAATATAAGGGTTAATGCTGAAAATTTTGCCCAGAATGAGAATCTTCAGTCTCTTATTTTCCTTACCCATTATAATACGCTGATGAACATTCATTTTGTGAAAGGTGAATTTTTCACAGGTACAAAACTTATTCCTGAAATTGAATTGAAAATGGAAAAGCTGCGGGAAAGAATTGATGAACACCACTTTATGATTCTTTATCTTAAAATGGCAGCCATGTTTTTCGGCAGTAAGATGTATAAAAAAGCCATTGAATATTCAATGAGAATTATAGAATCAAAGGGTAATGTACAGGAAGATTTATTATTTCATACCCGGATTCTGATTTTAATGTCTAAGTACGAATCCGGAAATGATGAAGACTATGATGAATTCGTTGCATCTACCCTGAAATTTGCTAAAAAGATGAAAAAGCCTGAAGAATTTCACTTTGAGAGTATTCAGTTTTTTAAAAATCTGAATAATCAGGTACCAGATCAAAGACAGAAAGCATTTGAAATTTTTGATGAAAAGCTTGAAGAATTTTCTACAAATGAGTACTACAGAAGGTCATTATTCTATATTGATATTCATGGGTGGATCAAATCTAAAGTTCAGAATGTTGACGTAATTGAAATCATCAAACAAAAAGTAAAGTATAAAAGAAAAAGTTAGTATGGATTTTTCTCTCACTGATTTTGCAGATTACGCAGATAATCTATAAGAACATTTAAAAATATCCGGCATTCATCTATGTGTCCTTTAGTTTCTTTTTACAAACAAAAGGACACATAGGAATTCATACAAAGTATTAATTTCCAACATGGAACATATTAAAACACCTGATTAAATCCCATTAATATCTAATTTGTAAAACTTCTACTTATAAATACTTTCTATAAAGTGTAAAGCATTTTTATGACTAATCTTTTCTACAAGTTCGGAAGAGAATCTTTTTTCAATCTCTCTATTAATAGATGGATAGACTGATGCATTAGAATGTTCTTCAAAGAAAAACGGATGGCGGGATGTATCCGGATGATCTTTCCAATAAAAATAATCGGCTCCATAGGCAATATTGTTTTCTCCGCCCAGATCAAGCCCGTACTGGATATGTTCATAAAGCCTTTCAGGATTTTCAAGATCTACATAATCTTTAATAAAGTTTAAGCCGATCAAACCATTTCTGTTAATCACTTCTTTTGCCAGTTCATCCGGAAGGTTTCGGTTGTTTTTATATACTGTTCTGTAATTGGAATGGCTTGCCAGAATAGGAATTGAATAGTTTTTCCGATCTATATAAGTAAAAATATCATAAGCCAGCTGATCGCTTGTGTGTGCCAGATCTATAGCTATTTTTCGGTCTGCAATATAATCAATCAACACTTTTCCATCTTCTTTTAGTCCGGCAGTAGCATTATTTCCGCCTCCGAAACGGTTTTCTAAATGGTGGGTAATTCCGATATAAAATACTTTTTGAGTATTTTCAATAATGGTTTCAAGGTTTTTAAAACCTGAGTCCAGGCTTTCATTTTCATCACAAAAAGCAGAAGCGTTTTCGATGGAAGCAATAACTCCTACTCGATTTTCATTCTCAGGATTCTTATAATTTTCACCTTCAAACAAGAAAAAGTTTTCATTTTTGATGAGTTCTGAGAATAATTTGCTTTGCTGAAGTCCGTAATTAGTGCTTCCTTTACCTGTTCCTGCATACATAGCCATTATCTGAAGTTTTACATTTCCTTCCTGCAAATAGGGCAACGAACATCCTAGCTCTTTGTCATCAATCGTTGAGTTTGATCTTAAAAGATGGTATAACAGGTCACAGTGTAAATCAATGTTTATCATATTCATAATGATTTGTAGTTTAATTTTTATTCAAAAATATGAACGTAGATTTTTTTCAGAAAAAAAGTGAAAACTTCAAAATCTTATACTCCTGAAAATCTGAATCATATCATGGATATTTTTTGATGATTTTAAAGTCTCAAAATACTACTATTAATGGCATTCCATCATATTTATAATGAGTTTTTATGATTTAAAATATCTATTGCTTTTCTATAACTTATCCGGAAACGCTTTTATAAAGAGTAGCACCTTGTTTAAAAGTCAATACAGCCCAAACTTTAGGCTCTTTTTTGTCCATAATATTAATTCTCATTCTAAATATAGACTAATATAGTATTTTAACTAAAAAATGCGTATTTTTGCCTCTTAAAATTTTTTAGTAAACAATGATAAAAATTACACTTCCAGACAATAGTGTCAAAGAATTCGAAGGAGCAGTAACTGCTCTAGATGTGGCAAAATCTATAAGCGAGGGATTGGCTAGAAATACCATTTCCGCAATTGTTAATGACAAACAAGTAGAAATAACCACACCTATAACCACGGATTCTACGGTACAACTGTTGACCTGGAATGATGATCTTGGAAAGAAAGCTTTCTGGCATTCTTCTGCCCACCTTTTGGCGCAGGCTATCCTTGAATTTTATCCTAATGCTAAGCTGACTATTGGTCCGGCAATTGAGAACGGTTTCTACTATGATGTAGATTTCGGGGATGAAAGTTTATCTGAAAAAGATTTTGAAAAGATTGAAAAGAAAGTTCTTGAAAATGCTAAGAAAGGTTCAACTTTCTCTTTATACCCGGTTTCTAAAGAAGACGCTTTAAAAACGTATGCAGACAATCCTTACAAAGTGGAATTGATCTCTAATCTGAATGATGGAGAAATCACTTTTGTAACGCATGATAACTTCACAGATTTATGTCGTGGAGGACACATTCCTAACACAGGAATTGTAAAGGCGGTAAAGATTTTAAACGCTGCAGGAGCATATTGGAGAGGAAACGAAAAGAATCCTCAATTAACAAGAGTATATGGTATTTCTTTCCCTAAACAGAAAGAACTTACTGAATACCTTGAAAGATTAGAGGAGGCTAAAAGAAGGGACCACAGAAAGCTTGGGAAAGAGCTTGGAATTTTCGCTTTCTCTGAGAAAGTAGGTGCCGGTTTACCACTTTGGTTACCAAAAGGAACTGCTTTAAGAAGAAAATTGGAAAATTTCCTTTCAGATGCTCAGAAAAAAGGAGGTTATGAATTCGTAATGTCTCCCCACATCGGAGCTAAAGAATTGTACGTAACGTCTGGTCACTGGGATAAATATGGAGCAGACAGCTTCCAGCCGATCAAAACTCCAAATGAAGGAGAAGAATTCTTATTGAAACCAATGAACTGCCCGCACCACTGTGAGATCTATAAGACTTCACAATGGAGCTACAGAGATTTACCAAAAAGATATGCAGAATTCGGTACTGTATACAGATATGAGCAAAGTGGAGAGCTTCACGGATTAACAAGGGTTCGTGGATTTACTCAGGATGATGCCCACTTATTCTGTACTCCGGATCAGCTTTCTGAAGAGTTTGAAAAAGTAATTGATTTAACACTTTATGTTTTCAAATCTTTAGGATTTGAAGATTTTGTAACTCAGGTTTCATTAAGAGATCCTGAAAACAGAGAAAAATATATCGGTTCCGATGAAAACTGGGAAAAAGCTGAAACTGCAATCATCAATGCTGCAGAGAAGAAAGGTCTTAAAACGGTAGTTGAATACGGTGAAGCAGCATTCTACGGTCCTAAGCTTGACTTCATGGTGAAAGATGCGTTAGGAAGAAAATGGCAGCTTGGAACGATCCAGGTAGATTATAACTTACCGGAAAGATTTGATCTGCACTATATTGGAAATGATAATGAGAAGCACAGACCGGTAATGATCCACAGAGCTCCTTTTGGTTCTATGGAGCGTTTTATCGCAATCTTATTGGAAAATACTGCGGGAGATTTCCCTCTATGGTTGAGCCCGGATCAGTTTATCATTCTTCCAATCAGTGAAAAATATGTAGATTATGCAAAAAAAGTTTCACAATTTTTGGAAAATCACGATATTAGCGGTCAGATTGATGACAGAAACGAGAAAACGGGTAAAAAAATCCGTGATGCTGAATTAAAGAAGATTCCTTTCATGCTTGTAGTAGGAGAAAATGAAGAGAACGAAGGCACAATTTCTGTAAGAAGACGTGGCGAGGGAGATCTTGGAGTAATGAATCTGGAAGATTTCGCAGCTTACTTCAAAAAAGAAGCAGCCATTTAATAAAAGAATAAAGTTAAAGTATTGAGAGGCATATGATTAAACCCTCAATACTTTAAATATAAATAAGTAGTTAACCAATAAAATTATAATACAATAGCACAAAGATTTAACAACAGGGGCCCACAAAGACGTCCTGTACAGGAGGACTTACACTTGATCAACGATAAAATTCGTGTGAGAGAGCTTCGTTTGGTGGGCGATAACGTAGAGCCGGGAATTTATCCAATTGACAAAGCAAGACAGATTGCTGCAGAACAAGAATTGGATCTAGTAGTAATTTCTGATAAGGCAGAACCTTTTATTGCAAGAGTATTGGAATATAAAAAATTCTTATACGAGCAAAAGAAAAAACAGAAGGAACTTAAAGCTAAGCAAGTAAAAGTGGTTGTAAAAGAGATCCGTTTCGGACCTCAGACTGATGACCATGATTATGAATTCAAAAAGAAGCATGCTGAGAAATTCCTTGAAGAAGGTTCTAAATTGAAGACCTACGTATTTTTTAAAGGACGTTCGATCATCTTTAAGGATCAGGGAGAAATCTTGCTTTTAAAACTTGCTCAGGAACTAGAGCATGTGGGTAAAGTAGATCAGCTTCCTAAGCTTGAAGGAAAGAGAATGATTATGATGATGAGTCCTAAAAAACCAGCAAAATAATTAAGTCATTATTTTACATATAAAAACCTCAAATTACTTTGAGGTTTTTTTATATCAAAATTTCACGGAAAAGTTTCATAAAGAAAAGAAAGAGGGACTATGTAGACATCATTTGTATTCGTTCGCCCCCCTTTCTTACAGGTTTTATTAGTTTTTATCCTTCAAAATCACCACAGTCATGTTCTTTAAAAAGCGGTAAAGCTTTTTGGGTTGTAAAATATCTGGCAATTCTATTTTTATTTAATTCAAGTTTTTTACCTTCTACAACCAGCTCATAAATGGGTGCTTTATCGATTTGTGTTAAAATATAAGTTCTGTCTGATGTTTTTAAAATGGTTGTATTTCCTTCGGCGGAGACAGAGAAATCACTAACTTCAAAGGCATCCTTCTTATCACAGATATTGGTCCATTTAATTTTATCCTTCGTAATAGATAAACTTGTCAAATCACATGAATAACAGTTTCCGGAGAATTCTATTCCATATTTTTCATAGACATTTTTGCTTTTTATCTCCAATACATCAATAGGAACCAGTTCTGAAAAATCAACCGGTATTTCTACTTTTGAAATAGTATTTTTTTCCGGAGTAAGTTTAGAAACTGTATCTTTTTTTGCAGCAGTAGAATCAACTCTGTTCACTTTTTTTTCGGTAGAAGTTGAACAGGATGCTAATAAAACTACGGCAAATGAAAAGCTGGTTATTGTTTTTTTCATCTACAATGAATACTTAGTTTTAACGGTGTAAAATTGATTAAAATATGCGATTCAATATATCCCTGTTTTCAGCCATTTATTACCGGTATTAAGGCGTTTTGTTGGCTGCTGAATTGAATACTGATACATTTGTCCGAAAAAAATAGAACAATGAGACCTTTATATCAACTCTTCATATCCTCTACAGTTGTGCTAATGGGATGTAATCCGCAGAATAAATCGTCAGAAAATCAGAAAGCAGAAACTGAAGTTGCTCAGAAGACCATCGCATTTGCTGATTTCAAAAAGATAAAAGGTGTAGATAATGTACAGGAAGTTCCTTTTCAGTTATTTACAAAAATGGATTCTGTACGGTTTTTTGTGAGTCCCAATAAAACAGCTGCTCATCTGAAAATTGCGTATAATAAACTGGATAACTATTATGGATTTGAAGAGTTTGATGACTTCTACTCTATTCATTACAGCATTAATAATACTATTTCGAACAGCATTGAAGCTTTTGTGTTGAAATCAGAATTCACAGCCTCGTTTGATTTGACTTTAAAAGGTGTGGATCTGTATGAGATCAGAAGCAGTACATTAAAAGATTCTCAGGATTTTAAAAATAAATCATTCAGTAAATATGGCACGATAACGGAGGTTTCTGAACAGGAGTTTAAAGCTGCTTCTACAAATAAAATTGACGAAGTTCTGGTAAAAAATCCACAGGTTAAATTAAAGGATAATAATTGGATCTATACTGAAAATTCAAAAGAAACGGTGATTACACAACATGAGAATGTATCTACGGAAGACGGAACATTATCCAATGAATATATAGGGCAGTCTCCTTCCCTGCATCTGGAGGTCTTCAAAGAAAATCCGGCAGAAACTACAGATGTCTACTATTCTTTTTATAATGTAAAGCCAACAGCAGGTTTTTCTTTATTTACAGGTGGATATCCCCACATTCTTCCCAGTAAAAACTGGATATCTTATATTGGTTCAAATAATGATGTAGGAAGTAATTTTGATATCAGTACTTATGCAGAACAAAGTCATACCCAGGAAAACCTTTTATATGCAAACTTCACCAACTTCAAAATTGGCGATGAAACAAAAGCTTTTTGGGCGGATGATGAAACCTTTTATGCCGAAGTTTATCCTACCAATTCAGCTTCATCAAATGGCAAAAAGCAAAAAGCAGCTTTCATAAAAATTAAGCTGAAGGCTGATCTGTTTCGAATGAAAAAAAAGTATTATAACCCCTATAGCAATTGGCCCCACTAGGAAAGAAGTAAGATAAAAACCCCTGAAACCAGCCAGTGTTTATGGAGGTAAAGTCTAATATCTTTGCAGCAGTTATTTAAAGATATACCATGAAGAAAATAAGTTTAGCGATTCTTTTTTGTTTATTAAGTTTTATGACTTTTGCACAATCATTAAAGGTAGTTATTAAACAGGACGGAAAAGTAATTGAACCTGTAAATGATGTTTATGATCTAAAAAAATCACCTTTTGTATTTGAGTTTACTGCTGCCAATCTTGAAGGGTTTTTAGTGGGAGCAACTACTAATAAAGATATTTATGCAGGAGCTATAGGGGCATTCAACCCTGAGGTTCCATGGTTTCAAAGTACAGGGATGGCAGAGGAACTGTATAACAAGGATAAAGAAATGTTTCTGATGGATTCTGCACCATCGTATTGGTATTATACAGGGGTAAAAGATCACAGATTCGATAAAAACCCTAAAGGAAACTCAAAACAATGGACGGCTGCACGTACCATCACAAGGTTTTATGACATCATGGTGGATCAGCCCGTTCATTTAAAAGATGTTGATGGCAGAGTTTACCTTTTAATGTATGAGCCTGCATACAATGAAGAATATGATTTAACAGGAAAGAAAAACCTGTTTCAAGCTACACTTAGATTTAAAGATTAATAATTGAACACCTAATTTTAAATTTATATATAGAAAAGGTCTGCTTTTACGATGTAAGCAGACCTTTTTGCTAGTATTAATATCTGGCACTGAATTTAAACGATTAAGATTTTTAAGAGGATATTTCTTTGCAAGCAGTTTCTAACCACATAGGCACATAGAGTTTGAAGTATCTATTCATAACATTTCCAATATCATCTGTGAAATCTTCGTAATCTGTGGGAACTAAAAACAAACTTATACCCTTTGTCTTTACTCACAAATATCATTCGATACTCGGTTTATAGTGGCTAAACTGAGATATTTTATAGACGCAAAGGGTTTATTTTTAGTAACGTATTATTTTAAGGAAGCAAAGCAGTGAATCGATTAGCATTGATTCTGATGAAGTGAAAACTTAACATATACTTTTATATTTATTCACAATATTTTCCAATATCATCTGTGAAATCTGCGTAATCTGTGGGAACTAAAAACAAACTCATACCCTTTGTCTTTACCCACAAATACCATTCGATACTCGGTTTATAGCGATCTGAGATATTTTATAGACGCAAAGGTTTTATTTTTAGTAATGTATTATTTTAAGGAAGCAAAGCAGTGAATCAATTAGCATTGATTCTGATGAAGCGAAAACTTAACATATACTTTTATATTTATTCATAATGTTTTCCAATATCATCTGTGAAATCTGCGTAATCTGTGGGAACTAAAAACAAACTTATACCCTTTGTCTTTACCCACAAATACCATTCGATACTCGGTTTATAGCGACCTGAGATATTTTATAGACGCAAAGGGTTTATTTTAACGTATTATTTTAAGGAAGCAAAACAGTGAATCAATTAGCATTGATTCTGATGAAGCGAAAACTTAACATATACTTTTATATTTATTCACAATATTTTCCAATATCATCTGTGAAATCTACATAATCTGTGGGAACTAAAAATAAACTTATACCCTTTGTCTTTACCCACAAATACCATTCGATACTCAGTTTATAGCGGCCAAACTGAGATATTTTATAGACGCAAAGGGTTTATTTTTAGTAACGTATTATTTTAAGGAAGCAAAGCAGTGAATCAATTAGCATTGATTCTGATGAAGCGAAAACTTAACATATACTTTTATATTTATTCACAATGTTTTCCAATATCATCTGTGAAATCTGCGTAATCTGTGGGAACTAAAAACAAACTTATACCCTTTGTCTTTACCCACAAATACCATTCGATACTCGGTTTATAGCGACCTGAGATATTTTATAGACGCAAAGGGTTTATTTTTAGTAACGTATTATTTTAAGGAAGCAAAGCAATGAATCAGTTTCGTTGATTTTTTTTAAGCGAACGTTTACCCATAAGTTTAGTTAGCAGCTTTGCTACCTTTTTAGGATATCTTATTCGATAATCAAACCGTATTCTATGGCCAGTTTAATGGCAGAACTAAGATTGGAGGTCTGAAATTTTTCAATAAGATTTTTTCGGTGGCTTTCTACGGTGTGCGGGCTGATGAACAGCTTTTCGGCCATCTGATTGGTAGTTAATCCTTTTGCAGCTTCAGCCAGAATTTCTTTTTCTCTTCGTGTCAGCTTAGGAACCTGATTCAAGCCTTCTGGTGATTTTTTTTCCAAAACAGAGCGGGTTTGTGAGCATAAAAACTGGTTACCAGCATAAACGGTATTAATTCCTTCCAGAATTTCAGAAACAGAAGCATTTTTTTGAATGTATCCCAAAGCACCTTCGGCCAAAGTACTATTGATGACAGGTAGTTCATTGTGAACACTAAGCATAATGATCTGAAGGTTCCCGTATTTTTTCTTTAAAGGCTTTATAAGCTCAATACTGTTGATATCTGCTAAATTGATATCTAATAATAAAATGTCGACAGCTTGTTTTTTCAAACCTGCATTCATTTCCGAAACATTTTTGAAACACTCTACAACGTTTATGTTATTGTTATTATCTAAAATATTTTTCAACCCTTCCAATAGAAGCGGATGATCGTCTGTTATGGCTACTTTTATCATATTTAATGAGTAGGAATTTGAAGTTCTATACTGGTACCAATATTCAATTGGGACGTGATATTCATCGTCCCTTTTAAAAACTGGACTCTTGATTCTATATTATGAAAACCTGCTGTTTTTCTAAAGTCTAAGCTGGCGAGCTCAAAACCTTTACCGTCATCCTCTACCGTAAGATGTAATACATTGTCTTCTTCACTGATCTGAATGATGATTTCAGAGGCTTTGGCGTGTTTGATGGCGTTATTCACCAATTCCTGAATGACTCTATAGATAAGCAGTTGTTTTTCTTCTGTTATGGAATTACTGTAATTGATAAATTCTGTATGGATGTTTAATGCACTGTTGGACATACGTGAAGCAAACTCCTGAATGGCCGCTACCAAGCCGTATTTCATTAATAAATCAGGCATTAAATTATGCGCTACACGACGTAATTCTTCTACAGCACCATCAATCTGGTTGATTGATTTTGAAATTCCCTCCTCTATATTTCCAGATTGATGCGGATCTAAAATAGACAGTTGGAGTTTGGTTCCTGAAAGCAATCCGCCCAATCCGTCATGAAGATCACGGGCTAAACGGCCGCGCTCCTGCTCCTGCCCTTCCAGCAATGCGGTAAGCGTAGATATTTTAGAGTTCTGCTTCTCTTTTTCCATGGCCAGGGCATGCAGTTCATCTCTCTGCTTAATCGACTTTACACGTTGTTTATACGCATACAGCAATAAGAAAATAAGAACGATGAAAATGAAAATAAAAACAATATAATAGGTATTGATCTTTTCTTTGAATGCCAGCAACTTTTTATAACTGTTGATATCGTTGTTCTTCTGTTTGGTTTCCAGTTTGGCCAAACGAAGCTGTTGTTCTTTTTTTTCAGCCTCAAGCTCTGAAAATTTCAAACGCTCACGTTGGTTTTCTTCTACCAGTTTCAAGTTATTATAGACTTGTTCGCGCTGTGCTCGAAGAATGTTGATCAATTTAATTTGCTGGGCTTTTTTATCACTTTCAAGTTGAAGTTTTATATATTTCTGTTCCTGTCGTTCTTTTTCAAACTGAGATTCCAGTCTTTTGGTGATATCCAGTTTTTCCTGATCATAAACACTTTTATATTTGTCTACATAGCTTTTATAATAGGTAAGAGCTTCTTTGTAATTGCCTTGCTGTTCGCTAATTCGGGATAAAGACTCCAGAATAGATAATTCAATATTATGATCTCTTACCGGGCTTTTTCCGATCTCCATAGCAGCTTTCAGAAAATAAGACTTGGCTAAATCATAATTTTTATCCTGTATGGCCAATTCTGCCAATATTCCAAATGAAGAAGCAATATGAATAGGATCACCGGTTTCCAGACTCACCTTATTGGCTAGTTGAGCGTATTGCATCGCTTTCTCCGGGTTAAATTCGGTATATAAATTGGCTAAATTGATTGCAGCATAAGAAAGATTGCTCTTATTGAGCATAGATTCTTTATTTTTATTGAAAGTCGCAATAGCCTGCAGATAAAACTGCTCTGCTTTATTTCTAAACTGTATATCTGATGGATTTTGAGCATATTTCTGTTCATATATATACCCCATTCGCATATACGCATCGAAGATCAAACCAGGATCATTTTGTTTGGATGCTAATAACAAAAACTGTTTCCCGTATTTTTCTTCCAGTTGATATTCATTCAGGTTAGAATAAATAGTGGATAGCTCTTTGGCTACATTCCCAAATCTTCCGTATAGTGTAGAAGTTGTTGGGGAATTTTCATAATAATTAATAGCCTTAAGGTAGGCTGTTACTGCCTCTGTTGTTTTATTATTACGAACCAGAATCCAGCCTTTTGCATATTCCAGATAGCCTTTAGCTTCGTTACTATTTGTTTTTAAACTGTAAATTGTAGCCAGATCCAGACTTTTTGAAGACTCGGCTTCTTTATTGTCCAGGCGGTAGTTCATGGCCAGAACAGCATATAAAATAGTGGCATATTTTCCATCGGTTTGCTTTGTTGCAATGGAAATGTTATGGGCTAAAATCTGATAGGATTTCGGTTTAGCCTTATGAAAAAATAAGGCAGTGGCATATTTGGGTGCCAGATTAAGTTGTTCTTCTGTTTGGTTTGAAGCATTGTTATACTCCTTCTCTAATTTGCTTAAAATATCTTGTGCCTGAGCAAAAAACGGACAAATAAGTAACGTAAATATAAATAATAGCCTGTACCTCAAACCCTTGTCTTTATTAAGTTGTATTACATTAAGGAACGTAAATATAAGTAAAATACTCCTACTCAATTTTGGACTGATGCTGTTCAGTAAAATATTTCCATTTATGAAGTTTTCTTTCATTTTTAAATGTAGGATCTTTATTTAAGCTGCAAATTTTATCATGTTTATCCTTGTCAAGGTTTGAAACCTTGACAAGGATATTTATTTAGCTATTCTCATTTTTACATTCAATAAATTCCTGTAATAACTCAGAATCTAAATTTATGTCTAATGCTGAACGTAAAGCTACATCAGGATGCTCGTCTACGCATACAATGGAATCAAAAAAACAGCTTCCTGGTCAAAATCGATAACAGACTTTACATCTATGTTTATGAATTGAGGGTTATGCATTGCTACAATTTGTTTCAGCATTTAGATTTTGGCAAAGAAATTAAAGGTTTGTTGAGCAACTAGCGTGGATTTTGTATCTGATGGATCATTAATTTGTTCTTCATACAATTCTATTCTTATGATTTTAATATCACTCGGAATTTTGTAAATTTCATCCTGTGTATAATTATATCCCTGTACATTTGCCTTTTCTTTCCCTGGCTTCTTTTTGATTTCCACATAATACTTCAGCGTAATAGTATTCCCACTTTGCTCTCCCCTTTCAAAACGAATTTTTCTCACCTGATGAATGGTATGTCCACCGGAACTGATATTTCCCTGAATACGAAACTGTAATACTTCAGCATTTTTGGAAAGCATGAAAATCATAGGACTAAGACGCTCTGTAACCGCCTTACGAGTTGTATAGGTATGTATTTTATCTGTTTCGGGAATTTCTTTTGTAACCCTTTTGGGTTCAGTATAAATGGTAGTAACCTGCAATTTCTGAGCGTTGCTTTTACAGCCCAGCAGCGCAAAAAGTGAAGTTAAAATCACAAAATGTTTCACTCTCTTATCTTTAATCAATCTTTGAGCTAAAGATAATTAAAGTCATTGGTTCAAAATATCCCTGATAATAGTGGTTTTTTGACCACTAGTTCGATATGTCAAAGCATATATCAAATAGTAACATACAAAAATAAGTGGCTGCTAAACTGACCACAATAATTCCGGGAATCAGAAATACAATGAAGTAATAAGATCTTTTTTTCTTTTCTCTTGTACTGAATTAATAATAAAAGTGATAAGCATACATAAAAATCCGGCCCCGAAAAACATCATCAAAGTAACAAGAAATAATGCTCTTTCTAAGTGTAAATCTGCAGAGAAAGCATGTTTAAATATTTAGGTTAGTATGAAAGGTTTAAAGCTGGGAGCTGGAAGAATGGAGTTATAGAAGTCATAAAGAATTGTTTGTCTTTTTTAATTTCTTTGTGTTGTGGCTGTCACTAATGGTAACTGAAAGTAAGACTTCCTGCCTCCCTCTTCCAGCTTCCAGTACACTTATATTTAATTTCTTTAACCAACTCGGTTTAATAAAAACCTTACATCATTCTTTATATTCCTTTCCGGAATAAATATCAATATAATAATACCTATTTTCACCAGAATTAATTTTAACCTTTACCCAACCATCCGAATTGATAGAATTATAAGCTTTTGATCCGATATTTTTCTTGCTCTTATTATCATACAGTGTATACAACCCTTCTTGTTCTTTCTGAAGCGCATAGATCTGTTCTTCTGTATCCAAAACTGATATATTATGATATTCAGGCTTTATTTCCCATGCTTTTTCATGACTATTCCATAAGCCCATAGTTCTCAATTGTTGTTCGTTTTCAATTTGGATAAGATATACATCATTCATTCCTGTATAATAATTTATTTTACCGAATTTCCAGTTTTTGCCAACATATTGATTGGGTAAAATCATTTTTCTATCGGGCCAAACCAGATTCCCGACCTGATCCAACACTTTAAAATCATAGGAACCAATGGAATCTGTAATATTTCCTTCAGTATCAATATAAAGCCAATCGTACGCCCAAATGTCATGGTCGTAATTAAAAACTCCTAGTAAAAAATAAGGTGAATTGGTGATGGAATACACTAAGGAAGTATTTTTAATGAAATCTATTTGCGAAGCTGTTGCCTTTGTAATTTCCTTTGGAAATACCTTTTCATATTGTGGAAAAGCATAGACATCCTTTGTTTTGCTGTCTGTTAAAAGTTTAGGAACTTCCGGTTCATAACGTTCTTTGTTAACTTCTTTCAATGTTATCTTCTCCTGCCCAAACATGATCGAAAGTGTTTCAGATCCTGTTAAATTGCTGTGAACTGCTTTTCTCTGATTTAATTCATACACAGAAAAATGGGCATTAGAGCCTTTGATAAATCGTTTGTTTTCTAACAACTTTGTAATATTATTTTCGATTTTATCTAATCGGTCTTTTTTGATTTCGTAAAGAGTACCATTCCAGAAAACATGGTTATGATCTAAAGAAATAAAATTGAGATAATAATTATCTTCTAAGTACGGAATGTCTTCATGAAGTAAGACTTGTTTATTTTCTAAAATTCCAATCTCTATTTTATGATAGGTCTGTTCTTTTTTAATGCCACTTCCCATGATATTCCAGTCCCATTTCCAGACAGGCATTTTCTTTTCATATTCAATATCCTTTTTATAAAATGTGAGCCCGTTTACAACATTTAAATTAATTTTCTCAGCAGAAAATCCCAATACTATTTTTCCACTTTCATCTATAACGGCATATTCATCTTTTTCATTCATAACAACGGCAAAACCTGTAGCAGTAAACAGAGATGCACTTTGATATTTTTGATTATTGACCGGTTTCAGACTGGTTTTATCCACATAAATAAACTCATTCTGTTGAGTTAAAAAGGGAATGCTCTTGATGGTTTTTATTTTTGAAGATGCTAATTGAGAATTATCTTTTTTTTCCTGTGTACAAGCGGTAACTGATGCCAACATAAAAAAGATACTGTATACTATTGTTTTCATACTCCGAAATATTCATCAATATTAGAGAGAAGCAAAGAGTAACACAATCCCGAATATCAGCTATATTTTAGAATATATAAGCTGCTAAAACAGATGCAGTCAACAATATCTTTTAATTATATTCAAAATAGAACATAAAAGAGAAATACGACAAGAATTTTTATTTGTAGTTTTTTTAATTTTCATTATTTTGTAGCCGTTATCCTAAAAAGTTTAGGAAACATTAGTATAAATATAAATAAACCATGAGATTAGGATATTTATCCTTTTTTTTCATAGCAGCAATTTTTTTTCTCTCGGATGCTACTATTATTACCCTTTTTTTTCAGATGATAGCTTGATTTCATTACGCTATGCACAACGTTTTATTGAAGGAAAAGGATTAACCTGGAATGATGGACACCCGGTTGAAGGGTATTCTAATTTGCTTTGGGTTTTAGCAGTATCTGTATTGTGCAAATTAGGTGTGGATCTTATTCTTGCTGCCAGAATTATTGGCATTTTGTGTTCATTAGGGATATTGGGAAGTATTCTTTATTATTTTAGAAATAAAAATATACCAAAAGAATATGTTTTTCTGGGGGTTGCATTATTAGCTACTACTCCATGCTTTGCTGTTTGGGCCATTGGTGGATTGGAACAGCCTTTATATGTATTACTTCTGACCTTAATTTTAATAGAGGTTTCAAAAATTATTAATGATAAAAATTTCAAAACAATTTATCTTTTATCATTTTGGCTGGGACTTTTAGCACTTACCAGACCGGATGGATTTTTATTTACCATACTTACCTCAGGGTTTTTATTAGCAATATATAGAAAGCAGAAAGATCAGTTCATTAAAATAGGTTTTGCCACAGCAATTATTCCATCACTGTTTTTACTGGGACAACTTGCATTCCGCTATAATTTTTACGGGGAATTGGTTCCTAATACAGCTTTGGTGAAGGTAAAAGTAACTATTCATCACATTTTACGCGGTGGCTTTTATAATTTTAAAGCTTTCCTAAGTACTTTAGTATTATCAGGATTAGGGTTAGGATCTCTTTATTATCTTTTAAGAAACAAAAATCTTTTCGGATATTATTTATTACTGTTAACGGCTTCCTGGGTTGGTTATGTGACTTTGGTTGGCGGAGATATATTTCCTGCTTTCAGGCATTATTATGTTGTACTGATACTGTTTGTTTTCTCAATTATTTTTGGATTGCATTATTTCAAAAGGATTAATTTGACTTCAAAAAAAACAAGCTTGAGTTTTATTCTACTTTTAATAATAAATGGATTTGTTCAACCTAAAATCCCTGATAATGAACGTGCCATTGATGAAAGATGGGAGTTCAGGGGAATGAAACTGGGAGAAACTTTAAAGAAAACATTTCCCAATCAAACGCTGGTTGCTGTTACTACTGCAGGCTGTATTCCTTACTCATCTGAATTACCTACTCTTGATATGCTCGGGTTAAATGATTATTATATTCCAAGACATCCGCCTAAGAATTTTGGAAATGGATCTTTGGCCCATGAACTGGGTGATGCTAATTATGTGATGAACCAAAATCCTGATATTATTATTTTCCATACTGGAGGTGAACTCAACTTTAATATTGGCGATCAACTGAGGGTTAATAAAGTTTTCAAGAATAATTACATTAAGGTAAAATCAAAAGAAAAAGAGGAAGAATATCAATTATTCTTCAATAAATACGGGAAGAATACAGGTATTAAAAACAATGGTAATCAATTAATCATTCCAGGATACTTGTTCCAGACTTCATCAGATGATGTGAGTATATTTTCCGATAATAAACTGGTTAAAACAATGAATAAAGGAAACATGTATACTCTATCTATAGACCATCTTCCATCCAGAGATTGGAAAATAGCAGGTTCAGAAGAAAAAACGGTAGATTTCAATACTGATATTCAGATGAAAAATGGACAGTTAACCATTAAAATTACCCCAAAACACCATATGTTTTTAGAAAGTCTTGTTCTGGAAAGGAAATATTGATATTTTTTTCGTACTTTTGCAAACTATTATTCCTAATGTCTTTAGGAAACCATAAACAGATATTGATAACAAAAACAATAAAAAAGCAAAACAATGCCAAAATTAAAAACGAAATCAGGTGCTAAGAAACGTTTTGCTCTTACTGGAACAGGTAAGATCAAAAGAAAAAACGCTTACAAAAGCCACATCTTAACTAAGAAAGAAACTAAGCAGAAGAGAAATCTTACTAGTACTTCTTACGTAGCTAAAGTGGACGAGAAAAGCGTTCAACGTCAATTAGCAATTAAGTAGTTTTTATAAATCTATATTCGGTTTATAAGAATTCAAAAACAAATTCAAAATTTTAACCCTGAAACGGTGCAAATAAGAGTAACATCAGTTGCCGCCCTTTTCAAAAAAACAATTTAAATTATGCCAAGATCAGTAAATGCGGTAGCTTCAAGAGCTCGCAGAAAGAAAATTTTTAAGCAAGCTAAAGGTTTCTTCGGTAGAAGAAAGAACGTTTGGACTGTAGCTAAAAACGCGGTAGAAAAAGCAATGCAATATGCTTACCGTGGTAGAAAAGAGAAGAAAAGAAACTTCAGAGCACTTTGGATCACTCGTATCAACGCGGGAACTAGAGAGCACGGAATGTCTTACTCTCAATTTATGGGAGCTCTTAAAAAGAACAACATTGAGCTTAACAGAAAAGTTTTAGCAGATTTAGCAATGAATCACCCTGAAGCTTTCAAAGCTGTTGTAGATCAAGTAAAATAATGTAGAATACTATTTTTGTTATCAATATAGTCCCGGGTTTTTATCCGGGATTTTTTTATTTATACACCATTTTATTCACAGGGGATCAATACTTTTCACCCCCACATGTAAAATATAAGCCTGAAATGATATTTAGATGAAAATAAAATTAAATTTAAGATTAAATAATATCACAGGTTATAGCATTATTAAAAAAACAGTTGAATACTGACGAATAACATTGATTATCGAAATAAAATCCACCATTAATTCTTATATTAGCAACTGAAAATTAATTCAATTGAATAAATGAAAAAAATAGCTGTTTTTTTATTTACCTCCTTAGTGTTGCAAAATATCGGAGCACAGAATCTTATTCAGGCCTATAAGACCAGAGCGGATATGGTTTCTCAAACAAATATCACGAACTATCTTACTGATTTTGAAAATCTTGGAGTAAAAACTACAGGTTCCCTTGTAAATACCAATACGCTGAACTGGCTGAAGACCAAGTATACCTCTTATGGATATACGGCCAGCCAGATTGAAGAAGACCCTTTTACTTATACAACTTTTAACGGAAATAGTATCAGTTCTAAAAATTTAGTGATTACTAAAATAGGAACTGTTTATCCAGACAAGTTTGTAATTATCTGTGGACATTATGACACCATCGTTGGACCTGGAGTTAGTGATAATGGCAGTGGTACTTCTATCCTTTTAGAAGCAGCAAGAATATTAAAAGACGTTCCTACTGAATACTCTATTAAGTTTATTCATTTCTCTGGAGAAGAACAAGGACTTAAAGGAAGTTATCATTACGCGGACAATATTGCTTATCAAGGGATTACACGTAAATTAGATATTAAGTTAGTTCTCAATATAGATCAGGTAGGCGGCCAGTTAGGAAACAATAATAATACGATTACTTGTGAAAAAGATATCAGTGGAATGTCCGGAAATAATGCGGCATCTGCTGCTGTAACTCAGGAATTGGCTGTATGTACAGGACTTTACTCTCCTCTTCAGACTTTTACTTCTAACGCATATAATTCGGATTATATCCCTTTTGAACAGAAAGGTTATACTATTACCGGTTTTTATGAATATATCAGAAGTGAAAATGAACACAGTACAAATGATACTTTTGCCAATATAGATCCTGTTTACGTTTTTAATGTAGGTAAGGCAGCTGTAGGAGCATTACAGCATTTTGCGGTTGCTTCTACTGCAAATAATACTCTGGGAGCACAGGATACTACAGGACAAAGATTATCAGAAACTGTAAATATTTATCCTAACCCGGCAAAAAATCTGTTAACGGTGGAATTGCCCCAAAACATTAAGCAGTTCAATATTGAAATTTCCGATATGACCGGAAATACAGTGCTTCGTTCTGAGAATCAACACAAAATAGATACTACCCCTTTGATTAATGGAACATATATGATCTCTATAAAAACAGCCAAAGATCATATCATTAAGAAGATGATCATTGAAAAATAACCAATATATGATAATGATGAACTTCTCAGTTCCTATAATAATGCATTATTCAGCCTTATAATACTCACACGATGAAAAAAATCACTTCTTTTTTATTAATCGTTATAGCTTCACATAGTATCAGCGCACAAAGTTTTATTCAAGCTTATCAAAACAGAGCTGATGCGGTTTCTCAAACGGATATTATCACAAATCTGCAGGCATTTGCTAGTTTGGGGTTAAAAAAAACAGGAACTCAGGCTAATGCTGACGCACTCAATTGGATTAAAAACAAATATCTCTCTTACGGATATACAGCCAGCCAAATATCGGAAGATACTTTTCCTTATTTGAATACCACTTCAAAAAATTTAATCATAACAAAAACAGGAACAGTTTACCCTAATAAATATGTAATTATCTGTGGACATTTTGATAGCATTGCCGGTTCAGGTGTTAATGATAATGGAAGTGGAACCTCTATTATTTTAGAGGCGGCAAGAATTTTAAGAACAATTCCTACAGAATATTCCATTAAGTTCATTCATTTCTCCGGAGAAGAGCAAGGGCTTTTAGGCAGTTATCATTATGTAGACAATGTTGTTTATCAAGGAAGTAATCGTATTCTGGATATTAAACTGGTTTTCAACCTGGATCAGGTAGGAGGAGTAATGGGAAATAATAATAACACCGTGTATTGTGACGAAGACATGGGAGGTCTTCCGGGTAATAATGCTGCTTCTGCTGCCATAACACAGGAGTTAAGAAATTGCACGGCATTGTATTCCACTCTTCAGACTGCTGTTGACCCTGCCGAAAATACAGATTATATTCCATTCGAAGAAAGAGGAGAGATTATCACAGGTTTTTTTGAAAGGATCAGAAGTAGCTACCCACATACCGTTAATGACACTTTTGCCAATACAGATCCGGAGTATATTTATAAGATTGGAAAGGCATCTGTAGGAGCACTACAACATTTTGCTGGTGCTTCTACACAAACATTAGGAACGCAGGAAACTATTTCAAAAAACCCTTTAGAATCTATAAAAATCTACCCTAATCCGGCAAAGGACTTCATCAGCATTGAATTTCCAGATTCTAAAATAACGAATTTCAGTTTTGAAATCACTGATTTTGAGGGACGTTCTTTATTTAAAACATATAATAAAACTAAAGTTAATATCTCAAGCCTGGAAAACGGTGCTTATGTTGGGATTATAAAGACCGGTGATAAGACTGTAGTAAGGAAGGTTATTATAGCCAAATAATTTCTATTAAAAGCATTTATTAAAATACTTAGCCCTTTGAATTTCTTCAAAGGGTTTTTATTGCTTAGTATATTAACATAAACCAGCATCAATAGTACTACTCTACTATTTTTTAAATTTTCTGATAAATTTTATGGCATCCATAAAATTTTAAACACTTCGTTGTGATTTATTTGCTACATTCGTAATACCATTTAAAAATTTAATATATGAAAAGAATTACCACTCTCTTATGCACTTCATTAATTGCGCAGAGCATTAGCGCTCAAACTTTTATTCAGGCTTATAAGGACAGGGCTGATATGGTAACCCAAACCAATATTACAACGAATCTCCAGGATTTCGGTAGTTTTGGGATTAAAAAAACTGGGTCCCAAGCCAATACCAATGCCTTAAACTGGATCAAAAACAAGTATCTTGCTTATGGTTATACGGCCAGCCAGATTACGGAAAGCCCTTTCACTTATGGATCGGTAACTTCAAAAAATTTGATTATTACTAAAACCGGAACCCTTTATCCTAATAAATACGTGATTATCTGTGGGCACTTTGACACCATTAACGGACCAGGAGTTAATGATAATGGAAGTGGTACATCTATTATTCTTGAAGCGGCCAGAATATTACAAAATGTACCTACAGAGTATTCTATTAAGTTTATTCACTTTTCCGGAGAAGAACAAGGGTTGATTGGAAGTTCCCATTACGTTAATAATGTAGCCTATCAAAACGGAATTCGTAAACTGGATATAAAGCTGGTCTTTAACCTTGATCAGGTAGGTGGTGTAAAAGGAAATAACAATAATACGGTGTACTGTGACGAAGATCAGGGAGGTCTTTCCAGTAATAATGCGGCTTCAGCTGCGGTAACACAACAGCTCAGAAACTGTACCGCCCTTTATTCTCCGCTTCAAACAGCTGTAGATCCTGCTGCAGATACTGATTATATTCCTTTTGAGCAGAAAGGTGAAATCATCACCGGTTTTTTCGAAAAAATAAGAAGTACTTTTCCACACAGTTCCAAAGATACTTTTGCCAATGTAGATCCTGTGTATGTTTATAATATTGGAAAGGCCACAGTGGGAGCTTTGCAGCATTTTGCTACAGCCTCTACAACGTTAGCTGTGAATAAGTCAGCCTCACAAAATGGATTAGAAAATGTAAAGCTCTACCCTAACCCGGCCAATAACATCCTTAATATTGAATTACCGGATAAAACAGCCAATTTCAGTTTTGAAATAACCAATGTGTCAGGAAGAACCCTACTGAAAGTGAATAATGAAACTAAAATTAATGTTTCAACTTTGGAAAGAGGTGTCTATATGGGAATTTTAAAAGTGGGAGATCAGACTCTTGTTAAAAACATTTTGATTGAGAGATAAGACAGATATTAATAAGAAACAGAGCCAGGCAGCTCTGTTTTTTATTAATGTACTTAAATTATTTTTCTCCTGCTGCTACAGATAATATATTTTGGATTTCCGAATTGAGTCTTTCAATAATCCATTTCTGATCTTCCTGTGTTAATTCTTCCAACAAATTACCATTATCTTCATTAAAATCGGTAATAATGTCCTGCAAGAACTCAGATTTAATTTCAGAAACACGGAGGGAATTATTGATATCCAAAGCTCCCACTTTAGAAATCACACTTTCCAGTCTGTTTCGTGATACGTGCTTTCTTAATTCATCAATGATAAAAGAAAGACTTTCTGCTTTTGATGAAATATTCGGAATAAACGACCACTTCTCTGCTTTATGAAACTTTTCTTCTTCATCAAATTCCGGGTTTTTCAGTTTAATGATGGGCCGGTTGGATAATAATTCTGTATTTTTCAGATTATAAGGTTTGATAACAACCCCTTCAATGAGATTTTGCTCCAGTTCAGGAAGTCCAAATTGCTGTATTGGGATAGGAGAGTTTATTCTAGTATTGAAATTCAGGGCTTCATTAAATTTTCCAATTAATAAGGGCTTTATAAAAGGAATACCAAACTGCTCAAAATAAGAAACTGCAGTTTCATAATCGAGATAATATTTTATATCCTGGTCATTTACAACTCCAATATCAAAAGCGCAAAAATGAATATCCGGAGCATAATAGACTCCTGTTTGTATCGCTTGCAAATGTTCAACTGAAGGAACATCCGGATGGGGATATCTCCCGCCAAACAACTCACCATAAACAATATACTTACTGCCAGGAATGACAGTATGCAAATGTTCAAATAGATTAATTATTTTACTTTCTAATGCATTAACAACAAGCTGAAATCCAAAAAAAATCGTCTCCCCATGCAAGATATTCTCTCCTTTTAGCATATTGAAGTGTATTATTTTCATAGGAAAAACTAAAATTAGCCCCATGGATTTTTTCAGTGACCACCCATTTTAATTTATCCAGCTTTGATAAATCACTTTCATTAAGTCTTATTTTTTTCAGAGAATCAGGCATTTTTTCATATCCGAAGAAATCACTCATCTGGTTTAAAATATTATGTTTATTTATTAATCTTGTAAATATATTAAAATACTGCCACTTTTAGAATCCTCCAACTGCTACAAGATAAAATCGGAAAAAAGCTGGAGGGCTTCTCAAACGTTATCAATAATAAAAATACCACACGAAAGGATTCGTGCGGCAGCGAGGTTCTTTTTATTTCTTGTATTAGGTTTTTGACAGCTCAAAGTCAGAAGACTTTGCGGAGCAGAGTAATTTATTTTCTGTACCTGATATTCCAATTAACCCAGAAGTAAAAGCTTTGGTATTACTTCCTATACCAAATAAAATATTAGCTGTTACCGGAAGTTTATGGTCAAGGTCACGATAAACAAAACCTTTCGAGTACACAACTTTATCTTTCTTCACGATAGCTATGATATCCTTTTTCCTGTTCTTCAAAGCTACTTTTTGAGCTCCTGCAGCATATGTACAGCATTTTGGTTGTGTGGATTGAGTTTTATTGATTTCTCGTAGTTTTCAATCGCATTATGTTTATTCCCATTTTTCATAAATGCTTCTCCAAGACTGTCGTAAGCATTTGCTGACTCCGGATTATTTTTTACATTCTCTGCGAAAATTTCGATAGCATGAACAAAATCGTTGTTATTTAGCCTTTGGTATCCACTCTCATTAACCAGATCTTCATCTGGGATAACCTCGTACCCATATAGCTTCGAAAGAGCATCAAAATGCGTTTTTATATCCAAATATGATTTCACCTTCGAAGCATCACGAGGATTTAGAAACCATTTCGAATATATAAATTTTAAACCATCATACATACTCTGATACCCCACGGAAAAATGATCCTCATTGTGATATTGTTTAAAATCCCATATCAAGTTCTTATCCGCATATTTTTTCAGGCTCTCATTCAATGTTTTAACAGGGGTAAGGCCATCAGGCTCATCACCAATGGAAAGATATAAATAACTAGTACGATCAACATTCTTTTGTAGTGCTTCGCGAAATTGTGTTAAAATTGCAGTATTTCCGTCATAAATGGCTGGGCTGATGATTATATATGATTGGAATAACTCAGGGCTCTCTTTCTTACAGTACAGTGAAAAAAGACCTCCAAGGGAATGCCCTTCCAGTGTACGATAAGGTACTGTTCTGAAATTAGATTCAATGAAAGGAATAGCCTCCTGCTTCAAGAAACTTAAAAACTTTTCTGCCCCGCCAGTGTTACGCAAACTATTGTCAAATTTTCCATGAAAGGTCATGGAGTGGACTGGAGTAAAATCACGCACCCTATCAGCATTAACTATTCCTACAACAATAGATTTAGGCATACGATATCGATCAGAAAGAAATCTTTCCATTTCGGTAACATAGGCAAAGTTCTGGTCGGGATCCAAAAGATAAATTACCGGATATAGCTTTTCTCCTCTATCATAACCTTCCGGAAGATAAATCCAAAACTGACGTTCCTCATTTAAAACTTTTGAATGGAATACTTTACTAATCTGCTTCCTAGCTGGGAGCGGTTCCTGAGAATAGCTTAGATTTATGCTTGATACCACCAGCACAATTATTAAAATAAGTTGATAAGCTAAGGTTTTTCCATTGTCTATAATCATAGGCTTTATGTTTTGTATCTTACTGATATTCAAAATATCACAAATATAAAAAAGAAAAACTTATTCACTTCTATTCTGTTCGGTCTCTTACCGTTTAAACACAACCACATATTTCGACGATCAATAAGTGATAAATTCCCAGTTCCATTTAAAAAGCAATCAGAACCAAAAAGAGATAATAAAAGAGAGTATGGCAATATGATCTTAAATTACAGTTAATATGATCGTTAAATGATTGATCTAAAAATATTTTTTGTAATATAAATGCGTATTAAATTGTTCCATGCAAACATGATATATGAACCGAAAATCAATTTTCTTTTAGTTATAGTTGTCTTTGCATAGAGCACCGAATGGACCTTACAGATAAAAAATAAGATCCTATCCAGAAACTGAAATTGTGATCACAAAAGAGAATGAAAAGCTTCCGCAATGACAGATTAAGTGGGATATTAAAATCCTCTAAAAGAAAATGAGATTATGTAATAGTTAGTATGAGTATCACTTTTTATAAACCAAAATCAGAGCTATTAAGCCAATATATTGAGGGGTTCTATTTTATTTCTGAGCTTGATACCCTAAAATCAAATCAATATTGGACATTTCCCAGTAATTTCTGCCTTGCAACAATTTGTCAGGACACAGAGTTAATTCCTGAAAAAAACAACATCACAATAAAGAGATCAACTATTAAAAGGATAGATTCATTTCTATTCTACAACATTTCCAAGCCCATTAACGTTACTTACGAAGAACCTAGAAATGAACTTACAATATATTTCAAACCCCTTGCAATTTTTCATTTTTTCCCTAAAGTGTTTTTATCATCAACTGCAGACCATTTGGAGAATTTCAAACCATACCCTGATTACCAAACTAAGATTCAAGCTCTATTGAAAATAAATAACAAAGATGAACAAGCAAATATTTTAGAAAATTATCTTATCTCCAAACTTTGTAGTCCGAAGCTCGAAACGATTCGAAACATACTGCAAAAAGTTGAAGAAGGATGGAAATTAAATGATATTGCTGAATCAATGGGTATATCCAGACAATATCTCCATAGGGTATTTTTTAAATATACGGGAAAGTCTCCATCTCTGTATAAAAGAATACATCGCTTCAGACAAGTTACCTCTTCTCTGAAAACCAATGAAAAATTCATTTCATTATCGCACGAAAATTTATTTTTTGACCAGCCTCATTTTAACAGGGAATTCAAAGCACTAACAGGTGTTGTTCCTACCGTATTTTTCAAAAATATTAATGTTTCAAAAGATATGCTCTGGCTTTTTATTTAATGGTTTACATTCATACAATGTTCAAGGTATTTGTATCTATAATTTTGTACTTATGAACAAAAGACAAGAAGACCTGTTTATGAAATTAAATTATTATTATAAACTCCCATCAATATTGTGTGGATCTAGCCTCAGCTTGTAAAGAATTTACAGCAACTGCAATTTGGCATGAACCAAAAAAATTTATAGACCCATGGATACAACAATTGGTTATCGGCAAAATTAAATGATTCCTGTTCAATAATTACTACAAAAGGAAATAATAAATAATGAATAACTGTTATAATTTTTTTATAATGATAAGATACTTTCTGGTAAGATTACTATTTATTCTTTGGGGAACATTAGCTTTCGGACAATCGGTTAACCTGTCTGTCATAAGAAAACAACTGCATATCCTTGAGAAGGAGAATTACTTTAATGGTGTAGTTTTGATTGCCAAAGGTGATAAAACAATCTATAAGAAAGCTTTCGGATATGCTAATATAGCCGACAAAATCCCCAATAAAGCAAATACCAAATTTAATTTGGCTTCTATGAATAAAATGTTTACAGGTTTAGCCATTATGCAATTGGTAGAAAAGGGAATGATTTCGCTAAATGACAGAGTTGGTAAATATTTACCCGAATTCCCCAATAAACTAGTAGCCGATTCCGTTACCATCCATCAATTATTGACACACACTTCCGGAATGGGAAACTTTTGGGCCGAACACGACAAACTAGCGAAAGAAAAATTTAAAACGGTAAGCGATTATCTGCCGCTTTACATACATCAGGAATTACTATTTTCTCCTGGGAAAGGTTTTCAATACAGCAATTCGGGATACATGGTTTTAGGACTGATCATTGAAAAAGTATCTGGATTAAGTTATTTCGATTATGTAAAAACTTACATTTTCGAACCCGCAAAAATGAAGGATACAGATTCTTATGATTTGGAAGAGGCAATCCCGAATATGGCAATAGGATATACAATGCTATTGGAAAAACCAGGGTGTTGGAAAAACAATATGTATAGCAATGTAACCAAAGGCACGCCAGCAGGCGGAGGATATTCGACAGCAGAGGACCTGTTGAGATTTTCCATGGCTCTTCAACAGAACACGTTACTGAAGAAAGAATTTACACAGCTGTATTCCACAGGTAAAGTGAAATATAAAGAAGGTTCTTACGCTTATGGTATCGTTGAGAATTTTTTAAATGGTCAAAGAATGCTTGGGCATACGGGCGGACATTTCGGAATAGCAAATGAACTGATGATTTTCCCGGAGTCTGGCTATACTGTTGTAATTTTAACAAACGGAGAAGTTGAAAATTATTGGGAAGTTTCCAATCTCATTAAAAAGCAATTAACCGGAAGTACAGATGCAACAGATAACTTTTTCTATACAAAAGATGTTATCCAAACAGTGGAAAAAAATGGTATTTCTGCCGGAATAAAAAAGTTAGAAGCTGATTCAAACAAAAAATATATTCTTAAGGAGAATTTAATAGAAAGATACGGGCAAAAGTTCCTCTTCGAAAAAAAATATATTCAGGCAATTAATCTGTTTCAAATGGGTACTACTCAGTTTCCTGATTCTGCCACACCTTATTACAACTTGAGTGAAGCTTATAGATTATCTCATCAAACGGAAAAAGCCATTGAATCTTTGAAAATTTATTTAAAGAGAGAGCCACAAGATAAAGAGGCTGAAATTAAGTATGAAAATTTAAAAACCAGTAAATAGTTACTCTAAAATAATTAAAGATAGCAAAGGAAGGAGTTTTTTATCCTGCCAGAGCCAATTTTCTAAGATTATGCGCAATAGCAATCAAGCCGGTTTCTATTTCGACTTTATTTTGTCCTCTAAGCATAAATCTTTTAAATCCTTTGTTATGTTTGATCTGAGCAAAAACAGGTTCTACATCGTGGCATCTTTGTTTTCTAAGCTTTACTCCACGTTTGGTATTAAGAAGCTGTCAAAGTTACAAACTTTGCGCAGCGGGGCTCTTGCTATATAAACCAAAGCTCCCGCCGTTGGCGGGAGCTTTGGTTTATTAAATATTTTCATTATTTTATATAATATAAACCTGTAAGGTTTTTTGCAGTATATAAGCCATTTACTCCTGGTTCTTTACATATATTAGTGTTACTATCAAATGTAAAACAGTTAACAAGCGGACTAAAACCTGTTAATGGATTTTCATTTTTAGAATAATCAGGATAGTTTACAAGTTTTAAATTATAAGATTCTCCAATCTTTATTTTTTTACATGTTTTAACCTTTTTATCATTTGCTTCTTTTGAAACAATTTTATATTTCTCTCCGTCTTTCTCGCAATATATAAGATAATAGGAGTTGAGTTTTTCTATTTTATAAATCTTATATTCTATTTGTTTTTGGTTATTCAAAGATTTACAAGACAAAAACAGAATGACCGATAGTATTAAAATTATATATTTCATTGCTCTTATTTTTGTTTAGGAACAGTATGAAAAGGGTGGTTTCCTACAGTTGTATATATTAGTTTGGTGGGAGATCCTGAAACAGTACCATCAGGTTGTCTTTGCAATTGTTGTCCTTGTGCATTGTAGAAATTTTCGTTAATATCTCCCCCTTGTTTAACAACTCTATCGTGAGACATTCTATATATACTTTTAGGATTTGAAGAATCTGCGGGAGTTGCAGGACCTACTGCATTTCCTGAAGATTGAGATAATTTCCCACCGATATAAGATTCTGTAGTTTCATGAAGTGTAGATCTTCCAGAAACATTATTAAGATTATCTAAATTTGTTAATGCATCTGCATTCAATTCTTGATGAGTAGAAACCGTAGGAAAATCAGAACTTCCACCTGTAAATTCATTTCCCATAAAAGAACCTAATAATGGCGCTGCTCCGGTTGAAACAAAATCGTTATCAGTTGCAGAAACATTTACGGTAACACCTCTATCAACTGTAGCAAGTAATAAATCACTTGCACCTTTTGACAATTTTCCATCAGACATTTGAACTGCTGTTACTTTTCCATTGCTATCCATTGATAATTCAAGTTGTCCTTTTACAGAAGCTTGTAATTGCTGAAGTGCTTCTTGAGATTTATTTCCTGTAATAATTACATCCTTATTCTGCCTTCCATCAGGGTCAATGTAACGCACTGGATTATCAAAGGCGTAAACATATGGCGACCAGCGTGTTGACTTCTCTGCTAGTGGATCAACAACTCCCCATCTCCCAATATCTGCCATATAGAATCTTGTCCCATAATCATACATCCCAGTCTCCTGCAATTCTTTACCATTATACTTGTAGCTCCTATACCCACCTATTAAACCTTTTTGTCCTCCTATATGATTCAATCCAAAAGGGTAATAATTATTGGTATCTGTAACCTCAAGAACTCCTGCGCTGTTTTTAGCAAAACTTACCCTTGTATTTCCTAAGTGATCTTTATACTAATAAATATTAATAATTGTGAATAAAGCTACCACACGAATCCCTTCGTGTGGTAGCTTTGAATAAATTACTAATTATTGTATCCTATATCCTTAAAATCTCTTCCAATTTTAATTTTATCTTTTATATCATTAAATATTTTATACGCATTATCTTTTTCTTCAGGAAGATAAAAATCTACTAACTCATTCTTATTATTAAATAGTAAGCTCCAAACATATTCTTCATCAAAAAAACTCACATTATTTATATTTGGATTTTTATTTACGTAAACTTTTGTTGTTTTTTTAATTGTTTTTATTAAAAAATTAATATCACAATTATTTTTGCCTACAAGTAAAATTTTAACATTTCCATACTTAATAATTTTTCTCTTAAAAGAATCGTTTTTCTTTAGATTTGAATCCATGTCTCCTGTACTAAGATCCAAATCTATATTTTTATTTTTTAATTCGTCTCCAATACATATTATTGTTAAAAAATTATTTTTAAGATTAACATCTTTTTTTAAAATATATTCATAAAAAGCATTTATAAAAGGATTTAGAATTTCCTTTCTTTTTGTCATGCTCTGAGAATAAACAATCATACATAATAAACAAAAACAAATTAAAAGAATTTTTTTTCTAATCATAATAGGCTGTTGTAGAATTATAGTTCATGTATTTACCTTTTAAATAGGTTCTAAATTTAACATCTTTAAAATCTGGATCTATAGTATTATGATAATCCATCTTTCCTCTAGCACCTTCTACATCTGATCTCCTTGGAATATATTTATTATCCCTCATATTAAACATATATCCACTTGGAAGATAATTACTTGGATGATTATGATCATGGCTAGTTAATTTACTAGAATAAAATGAATCACCATTAATATTAAAATTCTTCATGTATTGTTTCGGGTCAACAAATGTTTTTGAAGGTAATCCTAAAGTTGATACAACCGAAAATCCTCCTTTACTAGAAGTATATGTAGAGTTCGAAAATTCATTAGTTCCATTACTATACATATATTCTGCAACTTCTGTTGCTTTTTCTTGATTATTATAGAAACTTAATGTTGTTAGAGTATTGGAACTTTTTCCTTGACGATCTGTAAATTTTTCAGATAAAGAAATTTCTTGCCTATTTGCTTCCACATAACCCTTTTCTCCAACTTCAACACCTTTTGCATCAGTTTTTAAAGTCTTACCATCTTTCTCAAATTGATTTTCCGCATATATCACATCTGTATTTGAATCTGCAACTTTTGTCAATTTCCCTAAATTATCCCATTTAAAAATATCTTTGGCTTCTCTTCCATCCGGATCAATAAATCTCAAAGGATTATTGAATGCATAATTATAAGGACTATGTCTTGTCATCTTCTCCGCCAGCGGATCTACAACACCCCATCTTCCCAAGTCAGGCATATACACTCTCGCTCCATAATCATACATACCGGTCTCTTGAAGCTCCTTTCCGTTGTACTTGTAATTCTTATAACTACCTAACTGTCCTTTAATTCCTCCGATATGATTCAATCCAAAAGGGTAATAGTTGTTTGTATCTGTAACCTCAAGAACTCCTGCGCTGTTTTTAGCAAAACTCACCCTTGTATTCCCTAAGTGATCTTTATACTGGTAAATATAACGGTTTTCTGTGAAACTATAAAAACCTTCTGCTGTGGGTACAAAATCCAGTTTCCAGGATATAGATCCAGGTATTAAAGCATCCTGTGTACTCTTATAAGCCTGTTCTTCATAAGCAAAACTGGTTTTATCTAATAACACAGGACCTCCGATTAACCCATTGTCATAATAGCGGTACTGAAAACCATCAAGATAATCAATCATCGTTGTTTTGCCTATATCACCCTCCCTTGCATTGTACTTAGTTGTTCTAAGTTTGGTTCCGTCTGCACGATATAAGTGACTTATATTGGTATTATAAGTCCATCCCAAAAGCTTCTGACTGATGGAAAACTGATGGGATAAATTAAGATAATTATAACCAATAGAATTGATGTTTTTATCATTCATATTGGTCATATTCCCATTGGCATCATAATCAATGATATTATTTCCCCCTTCATACCCTGTATCATTCATGGCAGATTCTATCACCTGATTTAAGCGGTTTCCGGTGTATTTATATTCAAGATCATCTACCAAAGTAGAAGTGCCGCCTGATACAGGAATTAGCTTTTCTTTTCAAAGTATTGATATTCCCATTCAGATCATAGGTAAGATATTCATCAAAATTACCATTAGAAGGATTAGTGGCATTAGGCTCCGAGTAGAAGCCATTTCTTAAGCGGTTCAGAGGATCATATTCATAATTATATCTTTTCAGAACGTCTTCCGAAGAATTTCTCCAGTCTACTTCTGCAATATTACCATTAAATCGGCCTGGTGATTTGGTAGGGTTTAATGGATTGTTGTACTTTATTTCATACCCAAATAATTTCCCATTCAGGCTAGCAGGATCATTGATCTTGGTCAGCCAGCCCCGGATGTTGTATTTATAATCCATCTGCTGAAGTGGGGTTCTTATATTGGTCAATATCAAAACTGCCACACGAAAGGATTCGTGTGGCAGCTTGAGGGTTTCGTAGTTCTATATTAACATCTGCATCAATAAACGTAATATTTTTCTGAATTTTATCAGCTCAAAGTCGGGAGATTTTGCGCAACGGAGTTTCTGCACATCTCGGCATTGGCAACAGCAATTATAATAAGCTGGAAAATGGTCATAGAGAGTTATCTGTAGAGGAACTCCTGAAGCTTTCAAAGCTTTTTAATCTGACTACAGATCAGATCCTGAACTATGAAAATATTATTCCTGAAGAAATAACCATAGAGGATAAACCGGACTTTGAGAAGCTGCATTTGATTAATCAGCTTGATGAAGACGATAGATCTATGATTTTTAAAATGGGAGATAAAATGCTTACCATCAAAAAATTTAAAGACTTCTTTAATAAAAATGTAGCTGCATTATAACACAAAACCCTCGCAAAATGCGAGGATTTTATTTATCTGCCACACGATAAAATCGTGCGGGAACGAGAGTTTAACTATTTTCTTCTGTTATCTTTTTAAAAAGTTCAATTAAAAATAAAAGTTTTGTAGAATCTCCAACTGCATTAAACGTACCATTTTTTATAGAATATCCATACCATTCCGTTTCCGAACTTTCTATTAATGAATATTCAACATAAAGATTTTCAAGCGAGGTTTCTATTAAATCTATCTTAACACTCCATCCGGGATTATCTATGGTTTCTATTTTAACACCATAAGAATGTTCCCAATCTCCATCACAGTTAAGTTTATACCAATTTTCTAACCATTTAATTATTTCCATATTTTCTTTTTTTATCTTGGGATTTCATGTGGTTCTGCCGCTCTAGCTCCTCCAGGAGTATTTTTTCCTTGTACATGCGGTGTGGGTATAGATTCCCCTGTTTTTTTATTTATATGTGGAGCACCAGGAGTCCCATCAGGTTTACCTCCATCATACCTTTTACTAGGGTTAAAGTGTCCTGAACTAGTTTTCTCATAGGTTTCATATTTATGTACCTTTCCATTTGTCCCACGTTGAAATGTAGTATGAGGACCGACAGCATCACTATTAGGTTGCAATTTATTAGCTCCTCTTCCTCCTCCTCTAGGAGTTGTAACTACTATCGTAACAGCTTCAATAGTATTAGTCCTGTTTTCTACTGCGGTAGCATCTCTGCCTGTAGTTTCTAAAACTCTAGAAACCATCACTCCACTTTCTCCGTTCTTCCAGTAATTTACATCATCCGCTTGTTTTCCCGGCATCAAATCATATGTATAATCATACGAGGAATCAGGAAGCATCGTCTTTCCATCATAGCCTGGAGTTCCACCAGTATTTTTTGTATTTACAGATTGATATCGGGAACCTGACAGAAAGCCCATCAAAGCACCATCATCTTTATACCAAGTTCCATTTTGATTAACAAAATTACCATCACTATCGCTCCAAGTTTGTCCGTCGGTTCCACCTTCAGGTGGCCAAACTTGCATTCCGTCCGGATCAATAAATCTTAAAGGATTATTAACTACATAGTTATACGGCTAATGCCTTCTATATTTCTCAGCTAATGGGTCGACAACGCCCCATCTACCAATATCCGGCATATACATCCTCGCCCCGTAATCATACATTCCCGTCTCCTGCAGCTCCTTTCCGTTGTACTTGTAGTTCTTATAAGTACTCTGTCCAAAAAATGCATTACCAGATTTCAAATGATTCATTCCAAATTAGTAGATATAACTATTTTTTTAAATACTGTCATATGAAAAGATTTGTTTATTACCGAGGTGAGCAGAGAACATTAGACAATTATTATATGCCAATACTCTCAACATCAAACCTACTTTACTCTATCCATATTAGTTTTAAAAACAATTAATTTTTGTGCATGTTGTCCTTTTTCTTCAATAGGTTTATAACCATCTTTTTCTATATATATATATACATAAGCACTCTTTTTCAAAATAGTAGAATAATATCCCTTATCATCAGTCCTTAATTGTATTTTATCTTGGCCTAAATATTCATCATAATTTTTATGTCCATTATTACTTTCATATCTATCATTTACGACTGTCACTTTAACATCTCTCAAAGGTCGAGAATTACTAGAATCTAAAACGTAGCCTTCAACCTTTACATCATTTACATCTTGACTACTATAGTAATAAATGAAAAAATATACACTTGCTAAACTTACTATAACAAGGGCTATTATTAATAATTTACCTATTGTTTGCTTCATTTAATCTTTTATTTATTGCTGTTTGAATATGAGTACCTGCTTTTGTTTGGATATTCCCATGTGTTAAATTTGTCCCACTAAGTTTTATATTTGTAACTTTTGCTTTTCCTTCAGAAGTATGTCTGTATCCTCTTGAACCTGGAGAATTACTACTCCCACTATCACTCCTATTACTACTATTGCTAGATGAACCAGAAGAAGAGCCCGAAGCCCTTGATGAACTTGATGCGCCAGAGTTATTTTCTTGATAAAAAACATATGCTGAATTCACATTATCTGAAATAGAAGTATTTACAGTTGAGCCTCTCAATGGTCCATCCGAGCTATCAACAATTATCATAGTATCAATTGGAACATTAGATACTTCCTCAGCCAAACTTACGGCATTATCTCCACCATAGCTATAACCATATACTAGAACTACATCTCCCTTTTGGTAATTTTTTTCTAAAAATTCTTTTCCTGTTTCAACCCCTGCACCTTGTGTTAATGCAGGTGATATCATAGCTCCTTTAAAATCCATACCCAATGATCTAGCATAAGAAGCCGTAGCATTATATCTAGTACCAGCTCCTCCGGCATCTTTGGTATTACTTCTTATTTTACCGTCACCAGTAGGCCCTCCATGATAGAATACAGCTAAAACTCTAGGCTTAGGTCCTCCAGGAACATCTGGTTCCTTGCCATCTGGATCAATATGCATTACAGGATTATTGAATACATAATTATACGGACTATGCCTTGTCATTTTCTCCGCCAGCGGATCTACCACACCCCATCTTCCTAAATCCGGCATATACATCCTCGCTCCATAATCATACATTCCAGTCTCCTGCAATTCCTTGCCATTGTACTTGTAGCTATATAATCCTCCAAAATTGGAAGTCCCAAACATTCCTAAGATATGGTTTAATCCAAATGGGTAATAATTGTTTGTATCTGTAACTTCAAGAGCGCCTGCGCTGTCTTTGGCAAAGCTCACCCTAGCATTTCCTAAGTGATCTTTATATTGGTAAATATAACGGTTTTCTATGAAACTGTAAAAGCCTTCTGTTGTAGCTACAAAATCCAGTTTCCAGGTTGGAGTTTCTCCCAAATCAGGAAATATTTTTCCAAGATTTCCATAAGCCTGTTCTTCAAAAGCAAATTCTGTACGACATGATGGGCATATTCCACTATCCCAATATGAATACTGAAAGCCATCCAGATAATCTGTCATATTGGTACTGACTCTTCCTCTTGGAGGTGTCCTTAAATAAGTTTTTCTGAGTTTGGTTCCATCCGCACGATATAAATATTCCAAACTAGCACTGAACGGCTGGCTAATGATGGGATTAGCATGATAAATTGAGAAAATACTAGGGAGATTCTGATAATTATAACTGATACTCTGGATTCCTTTATCATTCATATTGGTCATATTCCCATTGGCATCATAATCAATGATATTATTTCCCCCTTCATACCCTGTATCATTCATGGCAGATTCTATCACCTGATTTAAGCGGTTTCCGGTGTATTTATATTCAAGATCATCTACCAAAGTAGAAGTGCCTCCTGATACAGGAATAGCTTTTCTTTTCAAAGTATTGATATTCCCATTCAGATCATAGGTAAGATATTCATCAAAATTACCATTAGAAGGATTAGTGGCATTAGGCTCCGAGTAGAAGCCATTTCTTAAGCGGTTCAGAGGATCATATTCATAATTATATCTTTTCAGAACGTCTTCCGAAGAATTTCTCCAGTCTACTTCTGCAATATTACCATTAAATCGGCCTGGTGATTTGGTTGGGTTTAATGGATTATTGTACTTTATTTCATACCCAAATAATTTCCCATTCAGGTTAGCAGGATCATTAATCTTGGTCAGCCAGCCCCGGATATTGTATTTATAATCCATTTGCTGAAGAGGAGATCCTACTGCAATCCCGCCTACTTTTTTAGTTTCCAGCAGGGAAAGTTCATTATAGGTATTCTGAGTAAGGATTTCCACAGGGTTGGTATCTACCTGGTGTTTATGTACGAGCAGTCTGTTCTGATGGTCATATTCAAAGGTTTCTGTAATAACCCTTTCAGTATCTGTTTCTAACCTTTTATGTTTGGTGATAACCGTTTGAGCTACTCCTGCAAAATCCAGCTTGGATTCTGTTTTGGTATAGCCGCCCAGGTGATTGATGGAATGGGTTCCTATCACTCTTCCTTTGGTATCGTAATAGGTATAATTCTTTGTCCAGTTATCATCTTCAATGTTCTTTATCAAACTCATCACTGGAAGCCCTTTTGTGCTTTTTCCTTCAGCAGATACTGTTTCTTTTAAAGTTTCTTCACCCTGAATAGATGATGGAAATGATGGGTTAAAGCTATACCCCGGATAGGTATCATAATAATTGACACTTAGTACTTTAAAATTGGTAGTAGGATAAGCTTTATCTGTGGAATAAAAAATATCCATCCCACTATTATTCCAACTCGAAGTATTTCTTGTTTCATTATTTGCTCCATGGCCTTCTACGGCACCCACTTGTTGAATACGTTCTGATGGACTGTCTAATATCCCTGTATAAATGGGTCTTGAAAACTGATCGTATTTGGTAAACAACCATTGGCCTTTTGCTCTCAGATTAACATCCTGAGAAAGAACCAATCTGTCTGATTTATCATATACCATTAATTCCCAGCCTTTGCCCGGGAGTTTCTTTTCTACCAGGCGATTTTTCCCATCATATTTATACTGATAACAAAGGGTATCTAATGTAGTGGTATCTATTGCCGACAAGACAGAGGCTAAAGGTGGAATTACAAAAGCCAGCTGATCGTAATTATTATAAACATAATAAGTATCAGCTTTTTCTGTTGCATTTATTTCTTTTCTTACCAGTAAAACCTGGCCTTTCCCATTTTTAAATTCAATGGTTTTGTTTCCATCTTCATCTGTAACGGTATTTTTATATAACTGACCACCTCCATAATTGCCTGATACATTAATCTCGGATTTAAAGGTTGAATAATCAAAAGTGGCAACATATTTTTTTACTTCACCATCAACATTGGCTTCATAATCAAATTTTACGGGTTTATTAGTCCAGTCATTACCTACCTGAATCTGCTGTTGAAGTCTGTTCAACGGAGAGTTTTCTAATACTTTCTCTGAATAGATCTTTTCTGAACCATAAGGGGTATTTGCTGCATTGGATAATGGGTTGGGAATTAGGGCTCCATTTAAAGTTCCTCCCTGAGGAACAGGTAGATAATCTTTAACCTGTCTTCCAAACGGGTCATATTCAATATGGGTAGCCACATCCCTACCAAGTGGAGAGGATTTTACATTAACAACTTGTTTTGGTCTTCCAAGGCCGTCAAAATACTGAACGGTTTCTGAGGTTTTGGAAGGTGTAGTTCCATTATAATCCAGATAAGTTTTGGATTGAATATAGTTTTCTCCCTGAGTAAGCTGTGCATGGGCTGAATGACTTATCAGCAATATGCCTACGGGAATGATAATCTTTTTCATCGTCTTAGTTTTTGTAATGGTAATTGAACTCTTTTAACAGTTTTCCAGTATTGTTATGTTCTCTGACTTCTTTAAGTCTGCCGGCTGTATCATAAAGGTAAACTTCCCTGATTCCGGATGGTGGAGTAATACTTCTTACTCCAATTAAAGGGTCATAACTGTACGTGGTGGTCTGATAGCCTGATAAGACTGAATTGTTTCTAAACCCTATCCAACGCATTCAGCATCCGCTCTTCGGAAGCAATTGTACCTTGCGATCCATCTGTTTGAGATGCGATAACAATACTATCTATGAATGACTGATTAATATCTGAGAGTTTGGCACCCACTATTTTGGCTATAGGAAGTATACTCTCATATCCCCAAATAATAACTGTTGGAATACCTTCTTTAGTAGTATACTGCTGTAGATTTCCTTTAGCATCATACTTATCGTAAGTAACTTCCGTGGTCGCTGCCTGAGAATTCTGGAGATCAAAGGATAATACTGAAGTTGGAAGCAGGTTAGCAGGATCATCATACTTGGTTTCTGTTTTTGAAATCGTTGTTCCAGAAGGGTCACTTACATTTCTTTTTTGGATTGAGGAGCTTTCCAGCGGAGTTGCTATTATATTAGCATTGATCAACTTTTGATTATTTTTCTCATGAGCATACTGATATGATATTTCTGAAGCCGAACCATCAAAGAAACGGGTTTCACTTTTCATCAGATTGATAGGTTTATTAATATCACTCAAAGAGTAGGAATTGACCGTCTCCGAAGTCAATATCCCATTCAGGTAATTTTTATCTGTTGATTTAGTCAATAGCCATTTACCGGATTGTATATTATAAGAATTATTAACACGTACCTTAACCTGTCTTTGCATCGTATTATTATTCAACTCATAAAAAGAAAATGATGTGGATAGGGCAAGAGCATTACCCACTCCCTGTGGCTGATCTGTAGACAACGCATTTTTCATCTGATTAAGTTCATATTCATATTTTTTTTCCTGAAGAAGTTCTCCGGTTACTGAATAAGACTTTTCGCTTTGCAGATTTTTATCCAAAAACAAATAAGGGTTCCAGCCTGCATTCACTTGGGTAATATTCAGATGGAAGTCGTGAGATGGAAACTGATATACCTTTTTCCCTTTTCCTAAAGTATTTTCCGTTACATAAGAATACGCAACAACATCCTTTCCTGATAATCCAGAACTTGCTGCCTGATCTGCAGTTAGTACATAGTTTTCACATATATCATCCACATATACACCGGATGGGTGGCCTACACTATAATGACGTTTTAAAAACTCCAGCGGGGAGGCAAGCCTTCCTGAAGTCTGATGATCCGGATCATCCGGTTTGCTATAATCAAATGTCCTTTTGGTATAGTTAGTTTGCCCATCAAAATCATCAATGGCTTTGATTCTGAGCCCTCCTACAAGGACATTACTTTTTGGCTCGGAAGTAACAGTTTTTGTAACATAAGCATTAATACTAGCCGCACAAGGACTGTTTCCACTTATTACATTGACCCTTACACGCTTTTTGTAATCCTTATTGTGCATACTGGGAGTTACAATAAATGGAGCGATCGTTTTTGCAAATAATTTTACAGTCTGCCAACCGGTAACAGGGTTATATTCTTCAAACCAGCCATGAGCGTCAGTTGTACCAATCTGTCCGGAAGCATTATCACAGCCATTTGTCCAGGCAACATGATAAGATGGATTGCTGGCATCATTCATATAAAATTCAGGGGACTCCGCATCAACACCATCTCCATATGTTTCTACTCTTCCACTTGCTTTTCCTAACGCAAATGATTCTTCTCTGGAAATCAATAGAGTTTCCCATATTGTGTTATTCTCATAGGTAAATGAGGAAGATCCCTTGGTAGGATATACGATTTTCTTCAGAATATAAGCCTGTGAAGCATTATCATTCACATCCCTGTTTCCACCTTCTGTATAATCTTTATTAACATACTTCAGGTTAGGAATAAGTTTCTGACTATTATTTCCATCAATAGGAATACCATAATAACCATTACAATATCCCCAAAGATCCTGCGAGGTACTTGATAAATAAGGCAAATATGCTTCATTGTACTCAAAAGAATGCTCTGTATTATCCAGCATATTTTTTATTTTATTGAGCTTCAGCCTATACTTTTTATAAGAGTCTTCAGTCCCTGAAGAAACAAAATAATCATGCTCCAAGGTCATTTTTTTCACTTCTTTACCCTGATAAGTTGCTGTAAGTCCACTTAAAGCAAAAGTATTTACAGTTCCATCCAAATCCTTTCTTCCCTGGATTCCCTGAATAGTGTTGGTATAATTCAAATTCACTTTCTCCCCGTCATGACTAACCTCAGTAAGTAAAGCCTCGGTATAGGTGTTTTTTGTTTTATTATTTATCTTTTTAGCCGTACCGGGGCAGGCAATAGTATTGGAAGGATCCACATAAATATCCGAAAAAGAATGCGTCATATGACTATAAGACATGCTTTTTCCATAGGTAAAAGAAACTTCTTCATTATTAGGAAACTTAATCTTTTTTAGCACAAAGGATGAAAAGTATACTTCTGAAGAGATAACGTTATAAGAAACACTTTTGTTCATATTCCCCCATCCTAATGTATAAACAATCCCTTTAGGATCTATTACCGTAAATTCGTCATTAGCATAAGATATTTTAACATCTTCATAGGGAATCGTTCTGAAATTCCCATTAGAATCTCTGATGAAAGAGCCTGAAATAGTAGGTAAGTTATAATGGTAAATATCAGGTTCTGTGTCCAGATTTCCGTTCATCACATGCGATAATTTGTCAATATCTTCTTGAGGAAACAAAGCTACCTCTTGGGTTGTATAATAATAAGGAGCCTTGGGAAACCATACATTACTGTCCAGGTCATTCTTTCCATGCATTTCTACAGAAATCGTATTGGGGATGGCCAAGGACCAGCCTAATCCGGCTATTCCTGACATCTCATCCACTTTAATTCCTCCTGTATTATAAGTTAAACCAATGGGAATAGTCACCCCATATCTTGTTTTGATTTCATATAAAGGAACGGAAACATTCAGTTTTCCAGTCCTGTAATCTACTGGAAAATCCCCAGCTTTAAACATACTGTACGTTTCAGGAGTGGCTGGAAATATCTTTTGAATATCATTGGTGGCTCCACCTCCTATAGAAGCCTGTCCCAATACCATTATACCTGACAATGCAGATGCCATAAGTATTACTTTTTTCATGATTGTTGTTTTGTTATTTCTTAATCAGCTTTGCATTCGCTGTTTTGTTATTATCCGTTTTTATGGTCACCAGATACGCTCCCTGTACCAAAACCTGGCTATTCATCTTAGTCACTCTGTTCTTGGTTTTAAAGTTCTGAAGCAGTCCCCGAAACTAATCATATTCAATATGGATAATCCAATTTTTTCCTAGTGGAGAGTTTTTTACATTAACAACTTGTTTTGGTCTTCCAAGGCCGTCAAAATACTGAACGGTTTCTGAGATTTTTTGGAAGGTGTCGTTCCATTATAATCCAGATAAGTTTTGGATTGAATATAGTTTTCTCCCTGAGTGAGCTGGGCATAGGCTGAATGACTTATCAGCAATATGCCTACGGGAATGAGTATTTTTTTCATCGTCTTAGTTTTTGTAATGGTAGTTAAATTCTTTTAATAGTTTTCCAGTATTGTTATGCTCTCTGACTTCTTTAAGCCTGCCGGCTGTATCATAAAGGTAAACTTCCCGGATGCCTGATGGTGGGGTAATACTTCTTACTCCAATTAAAGGGTCATAACTGTAGGTAGTGATCTGATAGCCGGATAGATTGTCTCTAAAAGTTTTAAAAGCATTTAACAAATTGGTTTCATCATTATTACTTTCTGCTGCGGCATCTGTATTAGAGGCATTTACAATACTGTCTATGAATGATTGTCCAATGCCTTCCAGTTTTGCATTTTCAATCTTGGCAATTGGCTGGGTCCCATTATAGCCCCAGATAATTACTGTTGAAACTCCATCTTTTGTAGTATACTGCTGAATATTTCCCTTAGGGTCATACTTATCATATTTTACTTCATTAGCCACTGTGGCAGGATTCTGGAGATCGTAAGATAATACTGACATAGGAAGTACCAAATCTCCTGTTTGAGGAGTTGGAAGTGCTGTAGGAAAAACTGTTTTGGATTTTGACAATATATTGGTTGTTCCATTGACAGTCTGTTTTGTTTCTGTCTCTAATGGCGTCGCAATCATATTTTTGTCGATTAAAAGCTGATTCCCGGTTTGATGCGCATACTGATACTCTGTTTTTACACTTTCACCGGAGGGTAAAATATTTTCAGTACTTCTTACATTAAAAGGTTTATTAATATCAGTATCCCAATAATTATTTAACACTTTGGTTACAACAGATTTATTTCCAAAAAATTCTTTTGTTGTGGTTGCTACATGCTCTACTTTTGCAGATTCTATTTTAATATAATTTTCATCAATACCAAAAGCATCAATAAAATTACCAACAGGACCTCGCTGTACTTTTGTTTTGAGCACATTCAAAACAAAGGCAAAAGCTATCTCATCATTCGTATGAGGAAGATAACCTGACAATGGATTTTTTAAAGGATTAAAAATATATTCGTTGGTCTCTTCCCGCAAAGTATCATTATTTTTTTTATAAGACTTTGAAAGTAACAGCCCTCCTTTCCAATGATCATAATTATAAAACTTTGTTTCTGTAAGGGATACATTACTGTTACTCTGCGAAAAATTATAAACCGTTTCCCCATTATCATTATATTCGGTCACTTTGGAATAAGAAACAATATCTGAACTGAAATAAGAACTGCTGGCGGAAGAAGAATTACTTATTTTCATAAACGGATCATAACTAGGCGCAAAACTTGGATTTGAAGAAGGAATCTCTCTGTAGATTTTCTTCATAAATACAAACGGCTGATTAATCACAGCATTTTCATATTTGTATTGGAAAACATTTTGTATTCCATTTCCGTCAAAGTCCTCAATTTTTTTTATTCTGAGCCCTCCAATATTGGTTATTTGTGTAGCTTCAGTCCTTATCTCAGAAAGAATATCCACGGAAAGACCACAACCGCACTCATCCACTCTATATAGACTAAGTTTTATAGGTGATGTTGAAGCATCTACTGTTTTTACAAATTGTTTTCCATTAGAGGTAAAGGTTCTATCTCCAATCTTAACTGCACCAATACAGCTTGTGGGATGTATTGTACCAACATTATCATTATTGTTGTCACACCAGTTAGTAAAAGAAAATTCGAATTTAGGGTTCGACATGTTGCTAAATACTGAAGATGGAATTGAAAATAGTTTCTCAGAAGAATTATCTCCATATACTCCTGGCTTATAAACATTATCTAACTCTTCATAATGGTCTCTTTGTATCTGAAAATCGTACTGAGTTGTTAAAGCCGTATTATTTTCATAATACAAATTTTTATAACCACCTGTAGGATAGGTTATCCTTGTCAACATTCCCAATTGAGAAAAATTAGTATTTACTTTGCGATCTCTCCCTCCTATATATTTAGGCACTGCATCATTAAAAGTTTCTTTGGGAAAATTATGATCATCATCAGTATTTATGATATTGTTTATATATCCCCAGTAATCATCATTATTAGTTGATCTTCTCGGAAAGTAGGAAGTCTCATTGTAAGAGAAGCGATGATAAGTATTCTGTACATTATCATATACATTATCAAGTTTCAACCGATAATCTTGAGGAATATCAGAAGGGGTTTGAGGATTAAAATAAGAATAATTAAAAGTATAATCTTTAATTAAAACAGATGCTTTATTATAAACCTTTATATTTCTTAATGCAATTCCATTTTTAAGGGTTGTAGTGCCAATAGTTGTCCCAATATCTTTTCTATAGGCATTGTTTTCTATAGGATAAAGAGGATTATCCGAGTATTCAAAAATAACTTCACCTTCAGGAAATATAATTTTAGAAATAAGTTTTTCAGAATAGTCCGTTTTTCCTCTTATAATATCATATTTGGATAGCATAGATGTTGATGAATCTGCCATTATTAACAAAGGGATATAAGCATTTTCCCTGATGGAGTTTTCCATATATGACTGATTTTTTGCATAAACAAACTCTACTGTTTTTCCTTCTGCTGTTTTCAGGCTGTCTATGGCGTAAGAATTCACATAATTCATTTCTCCAGGAATACCTCCATTAACAGAGTTCTTTCCTGATATCCAAAAAGTATTTCCTTTATCATCCGTAAGGGTAAAGGTATTCGTTCCGGTCTTCTGTATTTTGGTATTATCCTGAGGTATGGTATACCCCACATTATTATTCAGAATGAATCCTCCACTTACAGTAGGCAGATTATAATTGAAAATATCGGGCATAGTATCATAGGTATTCCCTTCGTATAGCTGCTCAATCGTTTCTTCTCTGGCATCTCCTGTACCATAATCAATGTAACTGTTCAAATAGTTTTGAGATTCTGCAAAACTTTTAAAACGAACAGGGTAATTATCATCATCTTTTCCCATAATCGCTTTTGAAATACTGTTGGGAATAAAGAGTCCCCATCCCAACCCTACAGTACTTGCCACTTCCCCCAGTCTTATTCCACCTGTATTATAGGAAAGAGCAATAGGAATATTAATTCCGTTAACGCTTATTGTATAAATTGGAATATTGATATTGGCTTTTCCTCGAAAGTAATCCATAGGAAGCTTTTCTACCTTATTTAAACTGTATGCATTTGCTGTAGTAGGTAAGGGTATCATATTGGTAACATGGCTTTGTCCATTATCTCCAACCACTTGAGAATAATAAAAACTAAAATATAAAAGGAGTATTGAACTTATAGTTTTCTTCATGATTAATGTTTTTTATTTCTTAATCAGCTTTGCATTCGCTGTTTTGTTATTGTCTGTTTTTATGGTTACCAGATAAGCGCCTTGTACCAAAGCCTGGGTATTCATCTTAGTCACTCTGTTCTTGGTTTTGAAGTTCTGAAGCTGTCTTCCACTCATATCATACAGCATAATATCAGCTTCTTTGAAATCAAAGCCGATTTCCACATAAGCATAATCCGATACTGGATTTGGGTAGATCTTGATGTCGTATTTTTCAATCAGATCATTGACTTGTTTATCGCCTAATTTTACAATCTTCCAGTTCTCTTTTCCAAGCTCTTTTGCACTGGTTCCGGCAAGGATAATTGAACCATCGCGGTTTAGTTTTAAATCTGAGAGCCTTTCTTCTTTTTGCCTGGATTCTCCTACTACATGTTTTCGCCACTGTTCATTTCCGTTGCCATCCAGATACAGCATCCAGAAAGTCTCATCATCTTTCTCTATTCTTCCTTCGGCCTGAGTGTAACCACCTAATAAGATTCCTTTTGAAGATTTGTCATCTGAAGAATGAATAACGCTCATTCCCATCAGAATATCACGGTTTTTGAAATTATAGGACTTTTGCCACTGCTCATCGCCTCTTTCGTTTAAAGCAACTAACCATAAATCTGTACCTTCTTCAATGCCAACCGTTTTGTTTCCTGATCTTTCGGATCTGGATTCGCCACCGATGATATAACCGTTGGAAGTTAAGGCCAGTGTTCTTACATGGTCATCTCCTTTCCCGCCAAAGTTCTTCTCCCATTCTACTTTTCCGGTTTTATCCAGTTTGATGATCCAGTAGTCACCTTCGCCAAAGTTTTCTGTAGATTTTGCGGTGCGGGATGCGGGATTCGAGGTGCGAGGTTCAGAAGATGATGCAGTTCCACGAGGGCTATCTCCGGATCCCGAAACACGGACCTCGGAACTCCTTGAGTAAATTCCCAATAAGGCTCCACCGTCTTTTGTTGGAATCATTTTCTCTACTTCATCCAACCCTTTTCCCCCTAAGATCAATTGAGAAATTTCCTTTCCGTCTTTATCCAGTCTGGTGATCCAGACATCTTTAGATCCATAGCCTTGGGAAGAACCTTGTACATTTCCGGCGACAAAAAAGCCCAAGTCTGTACTTTGAATGACTGCTCTGGCTTCTTCATCAGAGGAGGTCCCCAACGTTTTCTGCCATAATTCATCCCCAAATTCATTGATCCTGATCAGCCAGATATCTGATCCTCCTTTAGAATCGTCTTTCTTATCCAGTCCTTTTCCTGAGTAAGAGGTTCCGGCCAATAAAAATCCACCATCCTGAGTGGTTACCGTTGCGGATAAGTAATCATGGTTATTTCCTGAGAAATACTTTTCCCAGGCTTCTTCTCCCTGCTGATTCAATTTTACCAGATGGAAATCGTAGCCGTTATTTTGTCTGCTTCCTGCCACCATCTTCCCGCTTCCTGACTGAATAGAGCTTCCTGTAATGAGATACTGCTGATCGATGGTAGTGGTTACCTGGCTTAGAAAATCCTGAGTAGAGGATTTGATGTCTTTCTGCCAGAGAACTTCCTGGGCAGATAGCCCAAGAATGGTGCATACAGTACATGCACTGAGATAAATCTTTTTCATTCCCGTGTTATTTTAAGTTGAGTAATTAGCTTTTCAAATTTTTACAAATTTAACTTTTTTTAGTTCACGCAAGTCTTGTAAATGTGATTTAATATAAATTATTTCCAGGTATAAGGACATTTCATTGTACTTCTATGATCCTTCGTTGATTCTACAAATCTACTACTGTACTGCGACAGAACTTGTCGTATTATATTTTCTCCACAAAAAAAGCCTTTGAAAAAATTCAAAGGCTTCATTGATTCCTGCTTCGAAGAACTTCTTCAATTTCTTCCAGCGAAAATCCTTTTGCTTTTAACAGGATCAGTAAATGGTACAAGAGATCAGCAGCTTCATTTTTAAAGAGTAAATCGTTATTATCCTTGGCTTCAATAACCAATTCTACAGCTTCCTCTCCTACTTTTTGAGCCATTTTATTTATCCCTCTCTGATACAGTGAATAGGTATAAGAGCCATTTGCTTTACAGTCAATCCTTTGAGATATCTTTTCTTCCAGCTCATATAAAAATCCTTTGGTATCCTTTTCTCCAAAACAACTGAAACTTCCAGTATGACATACTACATGGGTAGGAATAACCTTAATCAGTATCGTATCTTGGTCACAATCGATATCAATACTTTTTACGGTTAAAAAATTACCTGATTCTTCCCCTTTTGTCCAGAGTCTGTTTTTGGAACGGCTGAAGAATGTTACTATTTTTTCTTTTTGTGTTTTCTCAAAAGCTTCTTCATTCATATAACCCAACATCAGAACCTGCAATGTCCGGTTATCCTGAATTACTACCGGAACAAGCCCGTTATCTTTACTAAAATTAATTTTCATCGTACTTCTATTTTCTGAGTTTTTAACTGTTTTTTTAAATCCTGAATTCCTATTTCGTTAAAATGGAATATACTGGCTGCCAAAGCTCCTATAGCCTTAGTCTCATTGAACACTTTAACAAAATCATCTGCAGATCCGGCACCGCCGGAAGCAATCACAGGGATTGTTACCCGTTCTGAAACCAGTTTGGTAATACTAAGATCAAACCCGTTTTTGGTTCCGTCTCCATCCATAGAGGTTAAAAGAATTTCACCGGCACCCAGAGCTTCTGCTCTTCTGGCCCATTCTATAGTTTCAAGCTCTGTGGCTTCTCTTCCGCCTTTAATATGAACCAGATTGGTTGAACCAACTTTTTTAGTGTCTATAGCAACTACAATACACTGACTTCCGAATTCACCGGCTAGCTCAGAAATGAGCTTTGGGTCTTTTACCGCAGAAGAATTGATACTGATCTTATCTGCCCCTGCTTCTAAAAGCTTTCTGACATCTTCTACTGAGGCAATGCCGCCGCCAACAGTAAATGGAATGCTCAACTCTTGAGCTATTTTTCTTACCAGCTCCACAAAGGTTTTCCTGTTTTCAATGGTAGCCGTAATATCAAGAAAAACAAGCTCATCAGCACCTTCCAATTCATACTTTTTAGCTAATTCTACAGGATCTCCAGCATTTTTCAGATCCTCAAAATTGATTCCCTTTACCGTATTTCCATCCTTAATATCCAGACATGGAATAATTCTTTTTTTAAGCATTTTCAATAAAATTTTGAAGTTGTTGCAGGCTTATTTTCCCTTCATAAATAGCCTTTCCTATAATTGTTCCTGAGCATCCTATATCTTTCATTTTATAAACATCTTTAATCCCTGAAATACCACCACTGGCCACCAGCTGCAATAATGAAGTTTTAGATAAAATTTCGATATAGAGGTCTGTAGAAGGGCCTTCCAGCATTCCATCCTTTGAAATATCCGTGCATATCGTGGTTTGAATTCCCTTTTTCTGATATTCAAGAATAAAATCAATAGTATCTTTATCGCTTTCTTCCTGCCAACCGGAGGTTTTAATCTTTCTGTTCTCACAATCTGCACCCAGAATAATTTTTTCCGGACCATATTTTTCAATGATAGTAAGACAGAATTTTGGGTCCTGCACTGCTATACTTCCTAACGTAATCTGCTGGGCGCCGGAATTAAAGGCTGTTTCAATATCCTCTGAAGTTTTTAACCCTCCCCCAAAATCGATATGTAATGAAGTTGCTTTCGCAATATCTTCCAATACTTTCTGATTCACGATATGCTTTGATTTTGCTCCATCCAGATCTACCAGGTGCAGAAACCGGATACCAAAATCTTCAAATTCTCTGGCCACTTCTACAGGATTTTCATTGTAAATTTTCTTGGTACTGTAATCTCCTTTGGATAAACGCACACATTTTCCATCAATAATATCAATAGCCGGAATAATTTTCATCATGATAAGTTTATAAAATTGTTTAATATTTTACTGCCCACATTTCCCGATTTTTCCGGGTGAAACTGAACCGCATAAAAGTTTTCTTTCTGCAGAGAGGCACTGAACGGAAGAATATAATCACAAACCGAAGTGGTATATTCTGACAATTCACAGTAATAACTGTGAACAAAATAGACATCATTTTCTGGTTTAATTCTGGAAAACAATGAAGAATCCTGTTCTGAAACTGTATTCCATCCCATATGAGGAACCAGTTCCAAAGGCGGAAATCTTTTGACATTGATATCGAAAATTCCCATACCCTCTGTATTTCCTTCTTCATTTCCTTTGCACATCAGCTGCATACCCAGACATATGCCCAAAACTGGCTGTTTCAGCGTTGGGATAAGGATATCCAAGCCTTTTTCCTTCAAGAGTCTCATTGTTGAGGAGGCTTCGCCCACACCGGGAAAAATAACCTTATCTGCTTCCAGGATAAGTTTAGGGTCATCAGTAATAATTGAGCTGATATTTAACCTGTTTAAAGCGTTCTGTACGGAGCTCACATTGCCTCCATTATATTTTATTATTGCAATCATATTATAAACTTCCTTTGGTTGAAGGTAAATTATAGTTGGCATCCGATTGATTGACCGCCATTTTCACTGCTTTTGCAAAAGCTTTAAAGATGGATTCTATCTTGTGGTGTTCATTCTCTCCCTCTGCTTTAATATTTAAATTCGTTTTTGAAGAATCGGTAAATGATTTAAAGAAGTGAAAGAACATTTCTGTAGGAACATCTCCTATTTTTTCTCTTTTGAATTCAGCATCCCAAACCAACCAAGGTCTGCCGCCGAAATCAATAGCCACTTGTGAGAGACAATCATCCATTGGAAGCAAAAAACCATATCTTTCAATTCCTTTTTTCTTTCCTAATGCTTTTAAAATAGCTTCACCTAACACAATTCCCGTATCTTCCACTGTGTGGTGTTCATCTACCTGAAGATCTCCCTTCACTTTGATGGTAAGATCCATATTTCCGTGCCTGGCGATCTGATCCAACATGTGATCAAAGAAATGAAGTCCTGTTGATATTTCAGACTGGCCTTTCCCATCGATGTTGACTTCAATTTCTATTTCCGTTTCATTGGTCTTTCTGTGCACTTTTGCCTTCCTCATTCCAGTCTTTAGGAACTGGTAAATCTCATTCCATTGTGTTGTTGTCAGCTCCGCTTCTTCATTAAAGTTTTGGTTGAGAAAAATAGATTTAGATCCCAAGTTTTTAGCAAGTTGAACATCCGTACTTCGATCACCAATTACATAGGAATTTTTCAAATCGTAGTCACCATAAATATATTTTGCCAGCATTCCTGTGCCCGGTTTCCGGGTGGGTATATTTTCACTTTCAAAGCTTTTATCAATCAAAATATCACTGAAAATAATGCCTTCCCTTTCAAAAGCTTTGAGCATTTTTTCATGAGGTTTAATAAAATCCTCAAAAGGGAAACTGTCTGTTCCTAACCCATCCTGATTGGTCACCATTACCAATTCATAATCCAGTTCATTGGCAATTTTTGAAAGGTTTTGGAAAACTCCCGGATAAAACTCCAGCTTTTCCAGTGAGTCCACCTGAAAATCAGTAGGTGGTTCGATAATCAGGGTGCCATCCCGATCAATAAACAATACTTTTTTCATCCCTATCTATTTTTTAAAAGATTAATTAGTTTTTCATTCTCCTGGCGATTCCCCACATTAATCCTGATGCATCCCGGAATTGCCGGATCTCTTCTGCTTGTCAATATTTCCTGCTCCAGCATTTGTGTATATACTTCGTTAATATCGTTTAGCTTGATTAAAAAGAAGTTAGCATCCGTTGGAAATACTTTACTAATACATTTAATGTCTTTAAACTGATCCTGCAGCCATGTGCGTTCTGCAATGATATCACGAACATTATCCTTTAGCTTGTTTTCATCTTCCAGCGCTTTCAAAATGAGTTCCTGGCTTAATGCATTCACATTGTAAGGTGCTTTCACAGTATTGATTAACTGGATAATCTCTTCAGAAGCGTACGCAACACCTACTCTGGCACCTGCAATTCCCCAAGCTTTTGAAAAGGTCTGAAGAACAATCAGATTAGGATATTGAGCCAACAGTTCCAGGCTTGATTTTTTTCCCGAGAATTCAATATAAGCCTCGTCTACCACTACAATTCCGTTAAAATTCTGAAGGTAGAATTCGATATCTTCTGTACTGTTTCCGGTTGGATTGTTAGGAGAACACAGAAAGAAAACTTTTATAGATTCTTCTTTAACCATATTTAAAAAGTCTTCTTTTACAATCTCAAAGTTCTCATCCAGATCCAGTTGCAAAACCCTGTTTTCGTTGATGGTGGCATAAAAACCATACATGGCGAAAGAAGGATTCATCATCAGGATAGCATCTTTTTTAGGCTCGCAGAAGATTTTAATGATTAAATCGATCAGTTCGTCACTTCCGTTTCCTACAGCTATTTGTCCAGAGGAAAGATTTCTAAGCTCAGCCAAGCTGTTTTTAAGTTTTTTCTGAGTAGAATCCGGATAGCGGTTCCATTCTCCAAAAGGGCTTTCATTGGCATCTAAATAGGCTGGCTCATTAAATTCATTATGATCTCTGAAACTTATATAAGGTTTTAATTTTAAAATATTTTCTCTTACTAATGTATTGATACTGATTGTGTTCATATTATCGTTTTAATCTTATTGATACTGCATTTTTGTGAGCCAGAAGTCCTTCTGCCTCTGCCATTACTTTTATTGTTTTTCCTAAACTCTGAAGACCTTTTTTCGATAAATGCTGGAAGGTGATTTTCTTTACAAAACTATCCAGAGACACACCGCTGTAATTCTTCGCATACGCATTGGTAGGAAGGGTGTGATTGGTTCCGCTGGCATAATCACCGGCACTTTCGCAGGAGTAATTTCCAAGGAATACCGAACCTGCATTCTGAATCATCGGAATATATTTTTCAAATTCATCCATCGCCAGAATAAGATGTTCCGGAGCATATAAATTGCTGAACTCAACGGCTTCTTCAAGACTGTTCAATAAAATAAAGCAGCTATTTTCAAGAGATTTTCCGGCCATTTCATTTCTTGGTAAGTCTTTGATTTGTTGTTCCACAGCACTTATTGTTTCATTAAAAACTTTAAGATCCGTCGTAAGAAAAATCACCTGACTGTCACTACCGTGTTCTGCCTGTGAAAGCAAGTCTGCAGCACAGAATTCAGGAATCGCTTGTTCATCAGCAATCACGAGAACTTCGCTTGGACCCGCCGGCATATCAATAGCCACTCCATAACGTTGAGCATATTCTTTAGCCGCAACTACAAACTGATTTCCCGGACCGAAAATTTTATATACCTGGGGAATACTCTCTGTTCCTAGAGTCATTGCTGCAATTGCTTGGGCACCTCCCGTTTTAAAGATTTTTGAAACTCCACAAAGCTTGGCTGTATATAAAATCGCCGGATTAACAGCTCCATTTTTGTCTGGTGGCGTACAAAGGATAATTTCCCCACATCCTGCAATATTAGCAGGTACAGCAAGCATGAGTACTGTTGAAAATAAAGGCGCTGTGCCTCCCGGAATATAAATTCCCACCTTTTCTATCGCTCTGTTTTCTCTCCAGCAAACAACTCCTTTTATTGTTTCAATTTTCTGAATTTCAGCATCTTGAGAAGCGTGAAATTTAAAAATATTATCTTTCGCCTGTTGAATGGCTTGCTTTAAATCATTGCCAAGCTCATTTTCTGCATTATTAATTTCTTCTTCAGTAACAGCAATACTCTTGGTTTCTGCTTTATCAAATTTTTTATTGAATCCTATTAAGGCTTTATCGCCATTGCATTCCACTTCTGCAAATATTTCGACAATCAGTCCGGAGATTTCTTCCCGTTCAAAAACAGGGCGTTGCACCAGCTCTGTCCATGTGTCTTTTGTTGGATATCGATATATTTTCATCTGTATTATTTTTTCTTAGTGTGAATAGAATTATTAATTTCTTGAACCATTAAGATTGAATTATTTTGTTCAGTATTTTTAAACTTAACTTATCTTAATTTTACTTTAGTTTTCTTTTCTTAACAGTTCATTATTTCAATGTTTTAGATTACCATTTTATCAATCGGAATAATGAGTATATCCTGGGCTCCGTTTTCCTTCAGTTCATCAATCACTTCCCAGAATCTTTCTTCATCAATTACAGAATGAATGCTGCTCCAGCCTTCTTCTGCCAATGGAATTACTGTAGGGCTCTTCAGTACGGGAAGGACATCTGCCACTTTTTGAATCTTATCATTGGGAACATTCATCAGGATGTATTTTGAGTTTTTTGCTTTTAAAACAGCTTGGATTCTGAAAAGAAACTTACCAAGAATGGCTGCTTTTTCAGGTGATAATTGGGGAGTCTGAGCCAGAACGGCTTCTGATTTCAATAAAGTCACGGTTTCTCTCAATCCATTTTTGAATAAGGTACTTCCGGAACTTACAATATCACAGATTCCGTCTGCCAGACCGATATTGGGAGCAATTTCTACGGAGCCGGAAATAACGTGAATATCTGAAGTGATACCTTTATTTTCTAAAAAATTTTTAAGGGTATTGGGGTAAGAAGTGGCAATTTTTCTGCCTTGAAAGTAAGACAGATCATCGGTTTCAATTTCTTTTGGAACAGCGATGGATACGCGGCATTTTGAAAAGCCCAGTTTCTCAACAATCTGAATCTTTTTTTGTTTTTCAATTAAAAGATTTTCGCCCACGATAGCAATATCCACCACTCCATCTTCAAGGTATTGAGGAATGTCTGAATTTCGCAGATACATAATTTCCATCGGGAAGTTATCTACCGAAACTTTAAGCTGATCTTTTCCGTTGTTGACAAAGATTCCGCAGTCTTTGAGAAGCTGCAGGGATTCTTCGTACAGCCGGCCACTTTTTTGAATCGCAATTTTTAATTTACTCATTTCGTCTTTTTTGAATCTGAGTAAATAAAAACTGATCTGTTGAAATTTCTGAAGAGAATTCAGGAAACAAAAAAACCGTCTATTTACTCAGACGGTTTTTAATTATTTTTGATCTTAGCATAAACATAATATCAATCAATTCCGCCTAACAGAGATGATGATAATAATGATGTAATGCTAAAAATATTGGTTTCATTGTATTGAATTATGATGCAAATGTAGGATTTATTTTTAAAATGCAAAGTTTTTTCAGATAATTTTTTGATAAAGATTCATCAGATTCTTGGCAATGGGTTCGTCATTAAACTTCTGAACAAACTCGAAACCCTTTTCCTCACGGCGTTTTCTTTCGGATTCATTGTCCCATAAAAATTTTATCTTGGCTCTGATATCAAGATCATTATTCGGATCAATGTATACTGAATCTTTTCCACCTGCTTCCGGCAGACAACTCGTGTTGCTTGTTACCACTACCGTTTTCGAGAAAAGCGCTTCTATAACAGGGATTCCAAAGCCTTCAAAGAAGCTTGGATACACAAAAATATCGGCCAGTTTATAGATTACTGCCAATTCATCCATAGAAACTCCTTCCAGAAACAGCACTTGTTTTTCCATCTTGTTTTTCTTCAGGAAACTTTCTATTTTCTGATAGTATTTGGTCTTTCTTCCTATCACTACCAACGGAATTCCGGTATCTTTGACAGCTTTTATCAGATTCAGAAGGTTCTTACGGTCTTCGATGGTTCCTACATTCAGAATAAACCTTTCGGGAAGTTTGAATTTATCTTTGGCAGCCTGGATCTGTTCCGGAGACTGCTGTTCTTTAAACGCATGATGACAGCCCTGATAAATGACTTCAATTTTGCTTTCAGGAACTTTTAGAAACTCTATGATGTCGCTTTTGGTCTGTTCTGAAATCGCAATGATTTTATCAGCCATTTTAGCGGCTTTTTTAAACTTCCAAAGATGTATTTTACGATCAAAAAAAGAATAATACTGTGGATATCTTACGAAGATCAGATCGTGGATGGTTACAATCTTTTTAATGGGTTTCTGATCCCATTTCAAAGGCAGTTCACCAGATAAGCCATGGAAGATATCAGCCCCCTGTTTTTGAGCATCTTTTCCCATTTTAAGCTGACGTGAAAGACTTCCTTTTGAAGTTTCCACAAACTTTACATTGGGACGGTCAAGTATATCTTTTCCGCGCTCAGATTTGTTTTTGTTGAGCAGCAGATATTCATTGTCCGGTTCATATTGAGAAAGAATTCTTACCAGATCTCTTGAATAATTGCCCAGCCCGGATGTGTTATGGAAAAAACGTTTTGCGTCAAAAGCAATTTTCATGCGTGTATCTGTTTTTGAAATTCCTGAAAGGTACCAAAGGTATGACCTTTTTCTTTAAGCCATCCTACAAAGGTATCAAATCTTTCCACCATCTCTTTTCCGGAATTTTTCACCGTAAAGCCAGGCAGTTTGAATGCTTCGTCTTTAATGGATGAGAATTCCCAAGGGTGGAAGTAAATATTCAGATACTTGTCTTTTTTCAACACATCAGCAGCCAGTTTTTTATAGATGGCTAAAGGGAAATTGTGAAAGCTTAACCAGAATAAAGGAATTCTGAAATTCGGAGATACTGATGCAGGAACCTGCATTACATTTCCTTCTTTAAAGTAAGTTCTTGATACTTTAAGGTTATTGTATCTTCCCGGTAAAAATGTAGGATTGATGGAAGAGTTGTATGAATATCCGGCTTCTTCCACTTCTTTTTCATCTACAGGCATCATTCTTGGCATTCTTAAACCGGTTACTTTTGTGGAGAATAATTCTTCCAGTCTTTCTCTTGATTCTTTCAGATGTTTATCTTCAAATTCTGAATGAAACCATGTATGAGAGGCCAACTCGTGCCCTTCATTTAATAATCTTTCAATAAGATGTTTGCTTTTTTCTGCGAAGACCACAGTAGAAAAAAAGGTAGCTTTTACTCCGTGTTTTTTAAGAATATTTAAAATATTTTCAAGTCCGTGCTGAGATATAGAGATTTGTTTATCAAAAGAGATCTCGCCTTTATATTCCAAAGGCATGTCGAACTCCTCGATATCAAAACTTAATAAAATCATTTAAAAATTTTTGTTTTTTATAATATAATTAGGTCTTTCCTTAACCTGTTTAAAGATCTTACCTAAATAAATGCCAATAATTCCCAGGATAATCAGTTGAATACCTCCAAAGAACACAATGGTCATAATTAACGATGCCCAACCTGAGATTTCAGTGCGGACAACAAATGCATAGATGACATATCCGGCGTATCCAATTACTGAAAAGAAAGAGAATAAAAAGCCCAGATAAGCTGCTAAATAAAGAGGTTTTACACTAAAAGCTGTAATGCCCGTAAAAGCAAATTTAAGCATCTTTTTAAGGTTATAGCTGCTCTCTCCTGCTAATCTTTCTCCTGCTGTAAAATCGATCCCGATTTGTTTATACCCCATCCAGCTGGTTAATCCTCTTAAGAACAGATCATCTTCTTTAAAGCTTCTCATGGCCTCTACAGCATTGGCATCCATCAATCTGAAATCAGAACCACCACCTTTGGTAAGATTCACATCGGAAAGACTGGATAAAAGCTTATAGAATACATCTGAAGTTTTTCTCTTAAAATAGGATATCTGCTTTGGATAGGTTCTTACTGTATACACAATATCATACCCTTCTTCCCATTTCTTAAGCATTTCAGGGATGAGCTCCGGCGGATGCTGAAGATCGCCATCCATTGAAATCACAGCATTTCCATCTGCGAAATCCATTCCTGCTTTCACAGCCGGCTGGTGTCCAAAGTTTCTGGAAAACTCAATAAATTTTACTTCTTTATGCTTTTGGGATAGTTCCTCTAACTTCTGTTGTGTATTATCTCTGCTTCCGTCATTAACAAAAATGATTTCAAACTCATAATTCTTCAGCCCTGAAAAAACTTCTTTTATTCTTTCATGAACTAAGGCAACATTACCTTCTTCGTTATGCGCAGGAATGACAATAGAAATTTTCTTCATACATTAATTTAAAGTGTAATCCTTTTCGAAGTCCTTGGTCATCAGTTCGTAAATAACTCTCAACCAAACGACGATACAAGGTACGGCTTTCAAAGAATATTTAATGATATAATTTTGTTTGATAAATTTCGGGAATAAATCTGATGGTGAGAAACAGGTTAAAATGATTACAAATACCAACAATCCAATAATGAAAGGTGTTCTTTCTTTTTGAAGGGTAAACCAGATCATTACCCCTGCTACCGCAATAATATATGTTGGCGATTCTGAACCTGAGCTGAACAATACCAAAAAAAGTAATGTAGAAGCCAGAATCATCAGCTGAAATGCATAGTTTTTATACTGCTTTATTCTGATATATGGTAGCGCAAATAAAGGAACTCCGAAAGCTAAAAAGGTAAGATTCGAAATAGAGGCATCTCCCAAAATTCTTCTTACAAACCCCATCAGAGAGATATCCTGCATATTTCCTAATGCCTGGTTATCATTGTTCTTTGAAATCAGGGATGTTGCCCAGTCTGAATAACTCTGAATCACAAACTGCGGGCTGGAATAGATCATTGGGATCACTAAACACAGGATGGCAATACCAATTCCTGAAAGAATAAATTTGACCTTATTTTTGATGAAGAAAAACTGTGACAGCCCTACAATTCCGTAAATTTTCACAAAAATCCCGACCACAATGGTTGTAGCCGACTGTACTTCTTTTCTTTCATAAATGAAAATGGCAGATAGCATTAAAAGCCCAACCAAGGCTATATTGAACTGCAAACTCACCGCAGCAGTGATGAATTCCTGCAAACATAGTAAGGCAAAAATTGCTTTTTTAGCATCAGAAAACGGAAGTTTGTGAATGGCATACAGGAAAACAGCTGTATTGGCAACATTCCAAAGAGCAATTCCCAACCAGTCCGGCATTACCGCAAAAGGAGCAATAAGTAAACTGAAAAAGATACCGTAATGGTTTGTATCACCATAACGTTCAGGGTATGCTAAATACAAGTTTTTCTCATCAATAGTATTGAAAAAAACACCCTTGAAAATCAAGTAATTATTAATAGCCTGATATCCTCTTGAGAATTTGGAAAGTGCAGTAGCAATGGCTACAATAATATAAACCCCAAATATATATTTAGGGTTTAATAGTATTTTAAGAAATTTTTCTTTCAAAATAAGTGGTATTAGTTTAAAAACTTAATCTTAAACAGCTACGTTATTTTCTCTCAATGCATCATTAAGAGAAGTCTTTTTATCTGTAGATTCTTTTCTCTGGCCAATGATCAGTGCACAAGGAACCTGATATTCTCCTGCCGGATATTGTTTTGTATAGCTTCCGGGGATTACTACAGAACGAGCAGGAACTCTTCCTTTAATTTCGATAGGCTCGCTTCCTGTTACGTCGATAATTTTTGTAGACGCTGTTAAAACAACATTTGCCCCTAGTACAGCTTCTCTTTCTACGTGAACTCCTTCTACTACGATACATCTTGAACCGATGAAACAGTCATCTTCAATAATTACCGGAGCTGCCTGTAATGGCTCTAATACACCACCGATTCCAACACCACCACTCAGGTGAACGTTTTTACCGATCTGTGCACAGCTTCCTACTGTTGCCCAAGTATCTACCATTGTTCCTGAATCTACATAAGCCCCAATGTTTACGTAAGATGGCATCATGATTACTCCTGAAGCTACGAAAGAGCCTTGTCTGGCAATAGCATGAGGAACCACTCTTACTCCTTTTTCCGCATAATTTTTCTTTAAAGGAATCTTGTCATGGAATTCAAATGGACCTACTTCAATAGTTTCCATTTTTTGGATCGGAAAATACATTACTACTGCTTTCTTCACCCATTCATTTACCTGCCATCCGTTTTCCGTAGGCTCAGCTACACGAAGTTCTCCGGAATCTAATAAAGAAATCACCTCTCTGATCGCTTTCTGGCTGTCTTCATTTTGTAATAAATCTCTATTATCCCAAATGTTTTCAATAGTTTGTTGTAACGACATGTTTCTTATTTAAATTAGTTTGAAAAATTATACCCGCCAAAGATACAAAAAAGTTCAGCAAAACAGTTTTTAAGTTTATGCTTTTAATAAAGGCTTAGCATACGTCCAACCCTCTTTTTATACGTAAGATAAACCGAACCATGCTGTCTCAGTAAATGTTCTTCTTCAAGGCGTATCTGAATCTGCATCAAAATACTTCCAATTATTAGCAAAAAGAAAGCAATCACAGTGGGGAAAGCAAAGAAAAAACCAGCAAGACTCAAAGTCATTCCTAAAAATATAGGGTTTCTTGAATATTGAAATAATCCGGTAGTGATAAGTTCTGTTTTCATGTGCTCATCTATACCTATCCGCCATGAATCCTTCATTTGAAGCTGAGCCATGACCACCCAGATAAAAGCAAGCAGCATCAATCCAATTCCAGTGCTGCGAAACAGATCAGAATCCAAAAGATGGATATTAAACTCCTCTTTTATATTCGGAAAAAGTAAAGGAAGTATGGTATAAATACATAAAACAGCTAAGATAAGTTTGAAATACCAGCCAACCAGCGCATAAGCAGACTCACCTTTTGGTAAAACATTCGGGTTCTTTCCTGTTTTTTTAGCTACTGCAATGCTGATCCCAAGAAAGGAGACTGCAAAAAACACAATGAAATAAATAGGGATGAAGAATCTTATAAAATCTGTCATAGTTATATTGTTTATGGCAAAATTCCGAGATTGCTGCATGCAATGCTATTGCAATAGTTTCTTTTTATCAAAACATTGGTCATTACAGCCTTCAATAATTTAAAAGAGATCGATTAAGTCTATAGCTGGTCGTCTGAACTTTTCAGAAAATTTCATTTCAATGACTAGTCCTGAAAAAGGTTGACTAGTTTAATATTTCAAATATACTTAAATCAGAGTAGGAATTTTCCTATTCTGATTTTGTTTTTTATAGGTTTTTAATTTCACATTATTTTTCATGTGCACTTGGCTTGGAATATTATAATTCAAAGAAAAATGAGGTCTTAAATTATTGTAATAATAGATTGATTGATCAAGCTGTTGTGAGAGATTTTTAAAGTCTTCAAAGGTATCGATCAATCCAAATTCATATTTCAGAATACCATTGACTCTTTCGGCTACAGCATTTTCATAAGGGTCTGAGTTCTCTGTCATACTGATGAGAATGTCATTATTCTTCAGCATTTCAGTGTATTCTTTACTACAATACTGCAGGCCTCTGTCTGAATGATGAATTAGGGGATGTTTGTAGACTCGATTCTTTATAGCCTGTTTTAATGCTTTCAACGTAGAGCTTGTCTGTAAATTATCACTCAATTCATGTCCTACAATTTTCTTTGAATAGGCATCGGTAATCAAATGAAGATAATAATTCCTCTCTTTGGTTTTCAGATAGGTAATGTCTGCAACCCAGACTTTCTCTGAACATTCCAACTCTTTTTCTTTGATAATATTGGGGTACTTCCTCATCCAATGTCTGGAATTCGTTGTTTTAAAGTAGCTGTGTCTTCTGGGGATTAAAAGATAATTTGATCTTAAAATCTTAAACAAGCGATCTCTTCCTATATGAAGTTTCTCTTTTTCAAAATCATCCTTAAGTAAGAAGTAAAGTTTTCGAGTCCCTATTTTAGGCATCTTTTTACGAATTGATAACACCAATTCTATAATCCTTTCTTGATTATTTGTAGAATCAGATTGTTTTCTTCTTTTGTAATAAGCTTGTTTACTGTGTCCAAACAATCGGCAGATATCTTCCAGTGAAAGATGCGTATACGGCCTTATTTCCTGGATTGATTGGAACCAGACTTTTTTACAATCTCAATCTTTAGCTCACGCTCTGCTATTTCTATAAACTTCCTAAATACCTTAAGCTCTTCTTCCTTTTTTAACAAAGCTGCCTCAAGTTCTTTAATCTTTTGTTGCTGTGGATCTTTCATGGGTCTACCTTTACTTAGTTTTGTTTCGTAAGTAAAGTTACCATATTTTATTAACCAGCTGGAAATACATGAATTACCACGAATATTGTATCGTGTCTGTAATTGTGATTTCGTAAATAATCCCCGTTCATATTCGGAGACAACCTGTCTTTTGAAAGCCTCGCTGTATTCCTGTACAGGGAATGCTATTTTTTTTGAATCCATAAGAGTGACTGTTTTTATGATTTTATAGTCAACTTTTTTCAGGACGAGACACAAATTGAATATCACAATCGAAAAACTGAACATTCCCCGGTAGCGATAATTCAAAGAATTTTTGATGGGTGGTTTTATACGATAACAAGCATTCTTTAGGTTTCGGCTAAAGCCAATGGAATATCAATTTTTATGTAAACGGGCTAAAGCCCGTTCCTATTGAATTTTAACTATTGTAATCAATTAATTTAAAAAACAATACAAACTTTATCTAAACTATTGATTTAGAATAAGATTTACTTTTTTTAAACTCAGTAAGGCTCATATTATGCTGCTTTTTAAAGAACTTATTCAGATGGCTTTCATCCGAAAAGCCAAATTCTGTAACAATTTCATTAATCCTCATATCACTGAAAAGAAGCCTGTGTTCAATTAACCTCAATTTATAATTCAGGATATAATGGGTAATGGTTTCTCCACATTGATTTTTAAAATAACTGCCAAGATAGGTTTCTGAAAGTCCAAACTCCTGAGCGATTACAGATACTTTTAAAAGTGCCGGATCATGGATATTTCCCTGAATATAATTAATAATCTCCACTATTCTTTTATCTGTATTGGATGCAGCATGCTCCACACGCATTTTGGATATATTCCTTGCTGCAATCACAATTAATGCATTTACATAATGCAGTGTTAATTCTTCCTGATAAAGATCCGGGTGATTCAGACCATGAAGCAGTGAGGTGACAATAGAATCTACCAGAACCACATCAGGCTTATTCTGCAAAATACAGCCGGAAAGATAAGAAGCTCCATACAATAAGCATCCTATTGAATTAATGTTATTCCATTTGTAATCTTTCACATAACGTTCACTGAACTTTACAAGTAAGAGTTCCGTTTTTTCTTCAATATCCAAATGATGTTTATCATCAGGGGTTAGTAATATCAGGCTGCCTTTGCTATAAGAAGCCATATTGTTGTTGATGGTAAAAGATCCTTTTCCGGAAATAACATAGATAATCTGAAAAAAAGAATACTGATTGCCTTTTAAAGGGCAGTTTTCGGTTACATGATACTCCACTTTCACCAATTGATCTATATTCTCTCTTTTCATGTGGTAAATGTACTTATTTATCATTAAAATATACTGATTTTTCACATTTTTTCTGTCCAAATTTGCTATATCAAAATTTTACAATCAATGAAAAGATCAATCTACGTTCTGGCGCTCGGGGCCTTCGGTATTATTACTACTGAATTTGGGGTTGTTGGGATTCTCCCTACAATCAGCAGGCAATTCGGAGTATCCATAGATATGGCAGGATGGCTACTGAGTGCTTTTGCCATTACTGTGGCTGTTTCCTCTCCTTTTATCACTTCTTTTACCTCCAAAATAAACCGGAAGTTTCTTTTATGTCTTGTGATTAGCATATTTGTACTTTCCAATCTTATATCTGCTTTCTCAACGAACTTTACCATGCTCATGATAGCGCGTATATTGCCGGCAATATTGCATCCGCTTTTCTGGAATATTTCCATCGCCATCGCGTTCAAAGAAAAGGGAGCAAAAGGAGTATCCACTGTAATGCTGGGACTGAGCCTTGCTACTGTTCTCGGTATTCCGATGACGACCTATGCGGCTGATCTTTTTCGTGATTGGAAAGCTTCCTTTTTTCTGAGCAGCGCCATCAGTTTAATTGCATTTATGGGACTGTTGCTTTTCATTCCCTCTATCCCTGCAGAAAAAGAAAAATCTGAGCAAAACCAGCTAACCATATTGAAAAACCCTCTTTTGTGGATTAACCTGATTTCTACCATTGGGACATTGGCAGCCATGTTCTCCAGCTATACGTATCTTACTGCTTATCTTGAAGAAATTACCCGAATGGATGGTGCTCAAATCAGTATTATGCTGCTTCTTTTCGGAGGCATGGGAACTCTTGGGAATTGGCTCATGGGAATCGCTTTAAACCGAAATGTAAAACTAACAACACGACTGTTTTTACTATTATTAATTACAGTACAAATTCTAGCTTATGTACTGGGGGGAGCTTTTATTCCTATGGTCATTATTGTATCTTTTTGGGGAATGATTCATACAGGTGGTTTTTTGGTATCAAATATCAGAACTACACAAAACATTCCTCATCATGCGCTGGAATTTGTAAACAGCTTGCTTACATCCTCTTTTAATATTGGAATTTCATTAGGCGCATTTCTGGGAGGAATTGTAAGTTCTTATTATGGAGTTCAGCATGTTCTTTCTGTAAGTGTCTTACTTCTTACAGCTACATTTATTCTGAGTTTCTTTTCCTTTCCCAAAAGCATCGCAGCAGAGGATGAAAATGATGATAAAAAAGAGCTTGCAGTGTCTGTTTGTGAGCACATTTAATCAATACATTATATAGAAATTATATTTTGAATGGAAAGCAACCCTTTTTAAATGGGTTGCTTTTTTATTAGGTTTTGGCTAAAGCCGTTGGAACAGGTTTTATAATATTGAATTAATATGTAGTTTTTTTCTTTATTCCACTTCTCCAATAATAAACTCCATTGTTTTTTCAACATGTTGATCTTCAATGATTCCTATTGCATATTTACGATTGTGTTCGGAATTATATTTTGTAAGATAAGTCTGGTTGATGTCGTCCGTTAGTTGATTCAAGTCTTCAGGGATTACAGCCTTTATATTATATATTGTTTTGCCACATTTAATCTGTCCTTCCGAACATTCAAGAAAGGTATTATACCAGCTTTTTTCTGCTAACCCCCATGATCTTGCAAAAACTCTGTTCTGAGCAACCACCATCCAGATTTCCAGAAATTCTGGTCTTTCTGATCCGGCTTTTATTCCGATATGATTATGGGTTCTGATGTAGTTTAGTGCTTTGTTTTTATTCATTTTTGAAAGTTTCTGTAAAACTAGGGGAAGAAGAATTGAATAAAAACTTTTTTATACGAATCGGTTAAAATCAGATGTATATGGTGTATTGATGGATGTGAATTGATTTTTAAAGCATCATTTTCCCGATGGTTTCGAGAAGACAGTCTTTATAACTTTTAGCAACGGTTATTTTTAAGTTTCCGCATAACAAATGATTATCTTCAAAAGATTCAATATTGACTAAGTTAACGATATAAGAGTTATGAACCCGCATGAATTCTTCCGGCAGGTTTTCTATCAGATCTTTAAGGGTTCTGTAATAAATGTATCTGTTCTGATCTATGGTATGTACTTCTACATAATTCCCCAGACCTTTGATAACATTGATATCCTTAAAGAAAAGTTTTATCAGTTTTTTGTCTGTTTTAATAAAAGCAAACGTTCTGTTCTCCATGGAAATTGTTATAAAACCCTCTGGGCATGAAGATAAGCTTTGTTCCAATATTTTTCGTTCAGAGATGAAATAACAACGCCTTTTGATGTGGATGCATGGATGAATTTTACTTCACCATCCGGGCCAATATCATGAACAATCCCAACATGGGAAACTCTGCTTCCTCCCGCTGTCGCAAAAAATAATAAATCACCGGGTTTCACATCCCTGATATCAATATTTTTTCCTGTTTCAGCCTGATCGGAAGATCTTCTTGGAAGATTAAAGGCATTTTCTTCAAAAACTTTCACGGTAAATCCGGAACAATCGAAACCTGAAGACGTATTCCCCCCGAACCGGTAAGGTGTCCCCAGATATTTTTCTGCATCCTTCAAAATATCGTTGATAGATCTTGATACACTTCCATCAAACTTAGAATCCAGTTTTCTTAGATTTTCAGATTTTGCCACTGTTTTGGATCCTGATTTCTTATTGGAAGAAACATTCTTTGAAGATCCGCAGGACACTACAAAAGCAGATGCAATCAGCAATACAGAAAGCTGCTTTATACTCAATTTTTTTTCAAATAATCCTGATCCCATACTCGTCTGATTTTTACTTGATTAACGATTGATGTACAAATATACATTTTATATTTTAATTATAATAGAACTATACTACAACTATATGATAAATATATGTTAAAATTTTGAATTCCGTTATTTATTGCTATATTTGAATTCAATTTTGACGATATGGCAACCTATGAAAGTCTCATCAAGATTAAAGGCTCCGTGGGAGATCTTGTTTTTTACACTCTGAATGGCAAAAATGTGGTTCGGAAGAAAAGCGGGTTCAATAAAAAGGCTTTTAAAAAAGATCCGTCTTATGAAAAGGTAAGGCAAAACAGCTCTGAATTCGGGCATTGTTCCAAAACAGGAAAGATCATCAGAAATAGTCTGGACATTTACCTTAAAGAAACGGGAGATACCCTACTCTACCAGAGGTTTGCCAAGCTGATGACTGAAATAAAGGATTTGGACATAATTTCCGGGCGGGGAAAACGGACGGTTGAAAACGGCTTAAAAACCGAAGATGGAAAAAAACTTCTTACAACCTTTCAGTTTGGTGAAATAAAAAATGTATTAACAGAAATTGAACGTCAGGATCATACCCTTTATATAAAAGGCAATCAATCCAAAAAAAAAGCAACAATAATTGCTTTAAAGCTGGATTCAGAAAATTATACGGTTGAAAAGACTGAAGAAGACTTGTCTTTGAATCAAGATCAGACATCTCTTAAAGAGTATTTTTCGGAGAGTAATATTGTTCTTTATTTTATAGTACTGAGGAATGAAAGTAATAGAATATCCCACATGGGATTTGTATAAATAAAAAAACCTGCAAATCTGCAGGTTTTTGTTTTATTTCTTGTCTCCTTTCCAGGTTCCGTATTGTGCCGGAGTTGGAAGAGTATTAGACCAGCTTCCATTTCCTTTTTTATCCAGATTAAGTTTTCCTTTAAATTCTCCTTTTGACGGAAGGCCAACTGTTCCTATCAGATCTCCGCTAGTGCTTACATTACCGGAAATATTATAATTCTCACTACTAACATCAGAATGCATGGTTCCTGATACCTTCCCTGTCTTATCAACCACAAAATTCCACACTCCTTTATCACCACCTTCATAAGTTCCAGACCATGTTCCTACATAATCATAAATGGTATCATCATCAGAGCTGCAACCGATAAATAAAAATGCCGTTAGTAAAAGTAAAAAAAGTTTCTTCATAGTTTCAGTAGTTTTATAACCTAAAATCCTGTTATCTCTTTACATTCTATTAGAAATATCCTGTTATAGAGATTGAGCTTAATATTTATTATTTTTTATTTCGTGCAAATCTACTAATTTTTTATTCAAATTATCTGAATTTTAATTAGTAGACGATATGTTTGTTAAAAAGCAACATATTTTGGCTAAAATACAATTATTTTTCAAACAAAATAAGGAACATTAATTTTTGAATTAATATTCAAAAGCTTTTATTTAAAATTTTCATTAATAAATATATATTAAAATAAAAATTTAGATATAATATATTTTAATTAGTTTTTTATTCTTAATTAATGCATATTTCTTACCTTAGTGAAAAATTTAACGTATCTAAAAAATACCATGAAAACAAAGACTTTTTTTTTGACAGCATTTGCTTTGTGTAGTTTTGCAAATGCACAAGTTGGAATTAATACAACAGCACCTACAAACACATTGGACGTTAACGGATCGGTAAGGGTAAGAGAACTTTCAAATCCTGAAAATAAAATCGTTGCTGCTAATGCCCAAGGGGTTCTAACATTAATCTCTCCTGAAGAAATTTTTGCTCCCAAAGCTTTATTAAATACTTCCATGTCTTCCACTGAACAGAGATTCACAGTATATGAAGGAAAATGCTTTCAGCCTGGAGATAATGCTTCATCCTGTACGGTTTCTTTAAATCATTATACCTCCTGTGCAGGATTTACTAATCCTGTAGACACACAAGTTATAGTGGTACAAGGTATTAATACAAATAACGGACAGTTCTTAGGTTCATGGACCGCCCGATATGTTGATAATAAAGGTTTTTCAAATACTTCTGCTATTGCTAACCAAACAGCACCAGATTATCCAAGAATTTCCTATCCAGCTCTTAATTCTGTAAATTATTTAGGAAGCGGGAATTTTAACGGGCAGTGCAATACGGACCTGGTAACCACTATTAACCAAACAACCGGCGATATAAAAATAGAATCTGTAAAGAGAAGTATGTATGCTCATCTTGTATACCTGCTCAACATTGCCCGTTCAAGAAGTTTATAATAAAGATTCAAAGTGAAATAAAAACACTTTGAAAACAAATTAAATAATAAAAAAGACTGATCGCGATCAGTCTTTTTTTTTAGATATATACTCCACAATCTTCCACATTAATTTACCATTTATACTCTTGTAAACTAACAAGTCCTGAGGTATTCAATTGATTAATAAAAGATGATGTAAAAACTGGAGGTTCCAAATAAAGTTTTTCCAGTTTGCTAAGCCCTTCCACATTAATTTTTCTTAGAGGATTACCGTTAAGATCAGCTTCTTTAAGTTTAGAATAAGGTCTGAGATCTATTTCTGTTATTAAATTCTTAGAAAGATCCAGCACTTTAATATCAAAAGAATTATCGGTTTTAAATGTGGTTAGCTGGTTTCTGAAAAGCTGTACATTTTCTAATTTAGGCTTTTTACTTAGATCTATGGATTTCAGCTTATTCACATTGATTCTAATATCCTTTAACTCTGTTAACCCGGAAAGGTCTACAGCAGATAATTCATTTTGATCCATAAAAATTACTTCCAGATTTGTACAGCCTTTTAATTTGAGCTGTGTAATCTTATTGTTAATTCCATAAAGATATTTGAGGTTTCGCATCCCTTCAAGATCTACAGTAGTGAGCTTGTTATCAAGAAAGGCAAAATCTTCAAGGTTGATAAAGTTTTTAATACCCACCACTGAAGAAATATCAGCATTCCTTATATGCAGCTTTTTAATATGGGCTGCTTCTGATTTCTGGATGTTTCCATCTCCATTTGTATCAATACCCTGAGCAATCAGGGCGGCTTTAAAATTCTCATCCGGAAAATTGATATTTTGGGCTTTTAGGCTAAAAATACCTAAATACAGATTTAAGAGGATTATTATAATTGCTTTCATTAGTTTGATTTTTAATGATTCGTTTTTATCTGAAAAATAACTGGATTTCAACAGTTCAATTATTTAGCAATATTGATAATAGTATTATTTTTTTGCACTTCAATGTATTCACCCACCTCTTCTTCATAGGCTTTTGATTCATACTGGGTTTCTGTTGAAAAAGACCCACCACCCATCTGAATTCCAAGGATATTTTTGTTGGAAGTAACCGGCCCTGACTGAACCCGATTGCTTCTTACCTTTTCCCAGGTCACTAAACTTACAACATAGTATTTTCCAGGCTTTATATTAGTGAACACAAAATGACCTTTGTCATCAATGGTCTTTGTTTCAATGCGGGCCATAGAGGCTTCTTTTGTCATTGCCGCTTGTTTCTTTCTGCTGTTATATTTCTTTTTAAGCTCAATATACTCAGCAAGATGTGGGGTTACAGGATATAATAATACTTTAGCCAAGTAGCCCGGATAATTGACATAGCCTCTTTTTTTGAATGAAAGGGTACCTTCGATGCTGCTATTTCCTTCTTCAAGCATTTTATAGGCTTCTTCTTTATTAAAAGCTGTTGTGGGAAGAACGTATTCTACATTCTTTTGCGCTTTTGTATTACTATAAAAACATAAAAGAAAAACCAAAACACAACAGTTGTAACAATTAATTTTTAACATGATTCATTATTTTAGATATTGGTGACTATATTTTTTATTTTACATTATTGCGGAATTTTTGTAAATCAAAGTAGTGTTCTTTAACCTCCCGACTCTGAAAAAACTGATTGAGGTAATTATAAAATCCTTGAATTTCTTAGATATGATCATCTCATTATATATTCTTCCCAAGAAATATCGCGGTTTAATAGATCTACTCTTATCATACCTTTCCTGCAAAATTAGGACATTCCTTATTCTATAAAATGGTCGTTTTGTATTTAAAATGGTCATTTAATTCTTATTTCGGAGGCCCGTTCAGAAGGTTTATCCTGAAAGATTTAAAGTCAATAATAGATGACCCGAAGAAAGTTAATCTTCTACCAGATTTTTAACAGAGTTATTGATTAAGAACAGCACTCTACCCTACTCAATTTTAAAAGGATGTAAATGTATTTTGAGGCTTTTACCATTCTTCCTCATTTTAAAGAGGAAATAAAAAAAATTATCTCCATCCGGAATACCTGCTGACTCATGCGAAAGACAACGTTGAAGAATCTAAAAAAATAACTACTCAGATTATTGCTAAGTATGAAGGACTATTATTTTTGTTAGCAATAAATCCAGCTACAGATATTTAAACACTTTAAAAAAAGATTAAATAAAAAAGACTGATCGGGATCAGTCTTATCTATTCATATGCAAATTATAAAAAGTTCAGTATTTTATTTGATACTTTTTGCCCAGTCATCCATATAATTTTCAAAAACAGTGAGAGGCATTGCCCCACCTTTCAGAATAGTATCATGGAAATCCCTAATATTAAATTGGGAACCTAACTGAATTTTGTATTTATCACGTAGTTCTTTTATTTTCAATTCTCCGATTTTATAAGAAAGTGCTTGTCCAGGGCTGGCCATATAACGTTCTATTTCAGCCGTAGCAAACTGTTCAGAAACAGGTTCGTTATCTAACATATACTTAATGGCATCTTCGCGTGTCATTTTTCCTGTATGTAAGCCGGAATCCACTACCAAACGGATAGCACGATGCATCTCTGTGCCTAATGCTCCCAGCTGATGGTAAGGATTGGTATAAACTCCCAAATCTTTTCCCAAAGATTCCGTATACAATGCCCAGCCTTCTACAAATGCTCCATTTGTATACTTTTGTCGGAACTCCGGAACAGAGGTATTTTCATATTGAATGCTTATCTGATAATGATGGCCGGGAATGGCTTCATGTAAAAATACACTTTCCATATCCATATTGGTGATGTTGATTTTTGCAGGGTCTAAAATAGGAGCATAAAAAATCCCTGGACGGTTACTTGGAAGATTTCCCGGAATATATTGCGGTGAAGCTGAGGCAGCTCTAAACTCTTCTGTTTTACGAATTTCAAAAGGTGTTTTAGGCGTAATCCCGAAATACTTCGATAAGTTAGGTTTTATCTTGTCATGAACATTCTGATAAGCTTCTAACACTTCTTTATCTGTTTTGAAAGGCATGAATTGTTTATCGGTTTTCATAAATTCAAATAATTCAGGGAGTGAGCCCTTAAAACCGATAGATTTCTTAATTGTTTCCATTTCTGCAGTAATTCTTGCCACTTCAGACAAACCTAGCTTGTACACTTCTTCAGGGTCCTTATCCACTGTTACCATTGAAAAAATATAGTCTTTATACATTTCTTTTCCATTGGAGAAAACATTGATTCCCGAAGATGAGCGGGCCTTTGGCAGGTATTCATTCTGGAAAAAATCTGCCAGTTTCTGCATAGAAGTGAAAATATTTTTCCCAAGAATATCTTTAAAGTCTTTCTTTAAGCGATTCTGCTCTTCTTTTGAGAAATCCTTTGGAAAATTCTTAATGGGTTCATAAAAAGATGACTGATCATTATTTTTTGCAAGTTTCTCTAACTGAGGAATGACTTTCACGACTAAAGATCTTGGCAAAACAACTCCTGCTTTGATGCCTTTTTGCATATTTTGTATGGATATATCTGTCCATCTTGAGAACGCCTGACAGCGTTTCAACCAATTATCATAGTCTTTTACTGTTTTGAAAGGCTGTGCCGAGGTACCGGAACCCAACATTGCCATATAGGTAGGAATACTTCCCAACTGGTTGATAGGCATATATTCCTCATGATACTTTTCTATTTTCAGCGCAATTTGTATATCATTTTCTAAAATTGCCAGTGAAATACGGTCTTCTTTATTCAGAGCCTGATTTTCAAAAGGCTTCAGAAGATTAGTATATTTTACATAAAAGTCATGAATCTTTTTGAGCTGATTGTCATCATCAGCGGGAAGCTGATCATTATAGCCATCAATACCGTTAAAGGTTGCATTCAATGGGCTCAATACATTTGATTCTTTATAGTATTGGTCAAAAATCTGATGTAATTGAGTATTCTTTTGCTGTGCACTCATGCAGGAGACGATAACAGTGCTGAGTAAAGCTAATTTATGTTTCATCATATCTTTATTAGTTTATTTATAAGAACTCTAAAAATACATTAATTATTCAATACATAAACTAATTGATAGTTTGATATTCTATAACTGATCATTTAAAATTTTAACAGGAACACAAATAAAATAATTATTTCCCCTTGAGTATAATACGCTGATGTGATATCCGGAATCAATATTATGATTGGGTTCTCCGTTCTCTTGTGGCCAGCCAGCAAAGTACAGAACCTGCACAAACCATAACAGCTCCCTGCCAAAAAGACAATCCTAATATTGTAGATAGAATAACGGAAGACAATGCTGATGATAAAACAGGAATAAAATAGGATGCACCTGTTAAAACAGTAACGTTTCCACCTAAGATTCCAATATTCCAGGCTGCATACCCAAATCCCATGGCACATGCAGCCAGCAAAAGATATATGACTGAAGAAAGGTTGACTTGCATATTGCCGGAATCACCAATAATTAAGTATTTGACCCATAATGCAACAGACACCATCATAAAAAATAATGTTATTCCGTTTACCCCATTGGCTATGCGAACGGTTACCACACAATAAGCCGCCCATAACAAAGCTCCGATAAAAGCTAATCCATAACTTAATGGGTTTGTTTTAATATTGGCCTGCATCTGAGAAATATCCAATCCCTGCTCTCCGCCCAATACCCAGACAATTCCTAACATGGAAAGTATAATTCCCGGAGCAATCAGCCAGTTGGCTTTTTTATGGGTAAAAAGAATAGTTGCCACCATTGTGAATGTAGGCCAGAGATAATTAACCATTCCCACTTCAATAGCCTGTCTGTTATTGGTTGAGTATCCTATGGAAAGGGCTAAACAAAGCTCATAAGATACCATAAGCGCTCCCCCAACTATCAAATATTTCTTTGGGAATTTTGACAAAGGAGTCCATTTTAAGGTAAAAAGTAAAAACACTGAAGCTACAGTGTATATTAAAGCTGCCCCTGCAGTGGCTCCAAAGGAATGACTTACTTCTTTAATAAGCCCTACAATGGAAGACCATAGGAGAATGGCACAGAATCCTATGGCCGTGGCTTTGGTTTGTTGAGACATGAAATGTTTTTGTTTTTACTTTTATCAGCTATTGAAGCAAAAGTAGGTAAAAATTATAGTCATGTGTGAAACCCAGCATGATGTTAATCCTATTCTTGATGATATCGGTGTACATTTTCTAATATACTCTCCCATATGGGATTATCATAGGCATTTATTTTTGAAAGCGTATCCTTATTGCTTATGATCATAATTTTTGTATCAATACCATCCATAGGCTGTATACTCTTCCCTTCTGCTACATTTCTAAATGCATTCAGATCAATTTTGTTTATTATATTTTTCCAATCTTCTGTCTTAATTTTATGGCTAAACTCCATCTTGTGGGACTCAGTATTGATCTTATGACTGTAATGTACAGAGTCCTGATTTATTGATATTCTTGAATACACCCCCAGCTTACCACCAAAATTGATTACTTCTAAAGATCGTATTTCTTCAGCCTGTGCAGGATTATGCTGGTTTAATTTATTATTTTCTTTTTTATGGCATCCTACAAAAATCAGCAAAGAGACAGCTATCAATTTATTCATGCTTTAATCTATCAATTTATAGTTTAAGAGACCTTTTATCTAATTATTAAATGATTTTTAAACAAAGGATGTGATTACTCCTATAAAGCTACAAAAAGTAAAATTATCTCTTAGTTTTTAGCGGTATTTTTAAGAAATCTTTGTTTCCCATTACATTTCTTCTCACTTAAGGGAAAAAAGTTATCTTTGAAAGACTTAAATTTTTAATCATGAAAGAAAAAATTGTTCAGATTACCCACTCTACAGGAAAATACACGTTGGATGTAGCTCCTGGAAAACTTAATGAAATGCAGGAACAAATTGACAGATGCTTAAACAATGAGCAGGCAGCTATAGTTATCAGAAACAATAATGGAGAACAGTTCATTTATCCATCTGAGCTTTTGAAAAATAGTTTTATTGCAATAGTTGATAAAACTTCAACCGAAGTACTCTAGTAACAAGCCTCTATTATGTGGGACCATTTTATTTATAGGTAATAAAAAAGTTGAGTTTAATGTTTTTTTATAGTCCTGAGTAATTAAAAACTCCATTAACCACTAAATTTCAAAAATATTCTTACAAATATTTGTACATATCATTTAAATACTTACTTTTGTATCGCTTCAAAAATGGGGGATTGGCGCAGTTGGCTAGCGCGTTTGACTGGCAGTCAAAAGGCCACGGGTTCGAATCCCGTATTCTCCACTACTGCAAACCACGCCCAATAAAGGGTTTGCTATATATTTCAATTCTTGTAATTGTATTAATCGTGTACTCGATCGTGTACCAAATAATTAATACAATATATGTTCAAAAATCAAATGCCGAACGGATGTAGTTATTCTGATCTGTTCATTTACCCGAATCCGGAAAACATTTCAACTAAGAAAGTTCTTTCTGAAAAAGACATTTTAGCAAAAAAAATTACCATCAAAGAGGTGGAAAGATAACCTAAGTAACACATGGAATACTTTGATTAAGTTCTAAAAAATAGCCTTGGTTGATTCAGTTTCAATCAGGGCTTTATTTTTATACAACTCCCATGAATAAACAGGTATAAAAAATCTGCAACATAGTACCAATATATACCCAAATATCCATACAACTTATTCTCTAATCAAACCAACCACAATTTCAAATTGGGTAGTAAAAAAAGTTTTTTTAGTACGTCAAGTTCTGACGTTTCGCAAATGTACTTTTGCGAAAAATAATCTAAAAAAAATAAAAAATCTATACTTTGTGAAATAAAAAATATTTTTAATTTTGCCAACCTAAAAAAATTATAACAATCGATGAACAAAAAAATTATTCTACGGTTACTGTTGGTAATAACAGTATCTCTATTTTTTTTGAATTCTTGTAGAACAGATGAGACAATGCAAGAAGAAAAAAGAACTGAAAGAGAGAAAATTGAAGCCTTTGTAAGATTTGAGAACAACTTAACTACTCAAAAAAATACACAAAAAAACAACTCTGAATACACCAGTTATCATAAGCCGTTTAAAGAAATCATACAGGCGTTTATGAACAAAAATCCTGCTTTTGCTCAGAAATTCCAGAATGAAGTAGGTGACATTTATTTTGAAATAAGAAGTTTAACGTACGGAAAAACTTCAAAAGTTATTGCCTACCCTATCATGAAAGATGATAAAGTAAATGCTTTTCTAATTGGGGTGATAAATCCGCAAAGAGATTGGGTAAATTTTACAGTTGCAAAAGATGATACACCTGAAGTACAACGTATCATTTCAAAGTTTCAAAACTATTATAATTCAGCCTCTATAACATCAAGAAGCAGAGAAAAAGAGCAAGCTATAGAAGAAATTGTAATTGTTGTTGATTCTCCTGGCCAGGGCCCTATTACCTTTCCCTATGTCGACCATAATGGTTTTGGAAGCGGTATGAGTGGTGGTGGACCTTCATATGGAGGTACAGGTAGTGGTGGCGGCGGCGGTCAGGCACCTCCCGCTAGAAATCCTTGTAAAGAAGCAGAGAGTTCTATGAGTGATGCTAATACAATTCTGAAAAGCGGTGAAGTACAAAAAAAAATGGACCTCGCTTTGAAAGGAAAAATTCAAGCTTCTAATGAATGGACAGTAGCCATAGGTGAAAAACCTAATGGAGATTTCGAGGTAACAGAAGCTGTAGAACAAAATGCCGATAAAGGAACAATTCCATCTTCACAACTAAAAAACACATACATTGGGGATGGCCATTCTCATTCAGGGAGTAGAGGTAATCCTTCAGGGGGAGATTTATACAGCATGATCACTTCCCTTAATGATAGTCCTAATCTGAAATATCGTTTTGTGTATGGTAATTCTAGTGAAGGAACTGCAGAAGTATACGCTTTAGTAATTAGTGATGCTTCTTTGGCCAAGGAATTTCTTAAGCAATTTTCTAAAGATCAAAATTATGACACTCAAAGTCGCTCATTTAAAGACGAAAGTTTGTTGGGAACTGAATTTTATAAGGCAAAAAAGTATTATTCTTCGGGTACATTTACTGATACATCAGATGAAGATTATGATAGCAGAGCTGTAGCAATGGCTTATATTTTGGATAAATATAATGCAGGAATTAGTATTGCTAAAGCAGACGCTAATGGAAATCTCAAAAGAATAAATGCAGAAATCTCAGAAATAACTATTCCATATAGTGGTGGGAAAGTGAAGGAAGGAGTAAAAATATCAAAATGTCCCTAATAAATTTTAAAATATTTAATATGAAATCAACAATATTAAAAAGCTTATTTGTAATAAGTATATTTTTTACACACAGCTATAAGGCTCAATCAGTTACCGTGGGTGACTACATCGCATTTTATAATAGTGTAGTTCCCAGCCTAAACACAATCGCCTCTGATAAAACACAATTTTATGGGCATAATTTTTCCAAATTCAATACTGAACTCAACAAAAGATATATAAATATTGTAGGATTAGATTATGATAGCAAAACAGATACTGGAAAAAAATATTATATTTTAAGATTATTCTTATGTGATTCTAATATGGATAAACCAGCATTAGATAACAGGTATCAAATTCCCTGGATAACAATTACCTTTGAGGATGAGATTCCTCCTCAAATTAAAAGCATGGTACAGCAGTATCATGGAGAATGGAATAATACTTTTGTTGAATTTTTCTCAAATATGAAAATAGAAAAAATAAAATTTGTAGGACTCAACGGATATAATAATTATGATCGGTCTGCTAAATAATCTATTCTAAAAGGAAAAGATTTACTATTTTCAAAAACAGCATCTACAATGATTGGTTCTACCGCAGATAGGTAAAGCCAATCATTTTCATTTAGCCATAGTGAGATCATTACAACAACTCTAATTTAAACAAAAATTAATGAAATCTATCTTCTTAAAAAGCACATTGGTGATAAGCGTATTTTTTATGCATAACAATAAAGCCCAATCTTTATCCATAAATGACTACATTAAGTTTTACAATGAAGTTGTCCCCAAATTGAATACCATTACCACTAATAAAACACAATTCTATGGACAGGAATTTTCCAAATTCAATACTGAACTCATTAATAAAAATATAAATATTGTAAGTTTAGGATATGGAAGTAAAACAGATATCGGGATCAAGAACTATATTTTAAGATTATATTTCTGTGATTCTAATATGGATAAACCAGCATTAGATAACAGGTATCAAATTCCTGTGATTTCGATCACCTTTGAAGACGAAATTCCTCCTCAAATTAAAAGCATGGTACAGCAATATCATGGAGAGTGGAATAATGCTTTTGTTCAATTTTTCTCGAATATGAAAATAGAGAAAATAAAATTTATAGGACTCAACGGATATAACAATTATGATCGGTCTCCTAAATAATTTATCCTAAAAAGAAAAGATTTACTATTTTCAAAAAAATATTTCAAATGATTGGCTCTATCGCAGACAGGTAAAGCCAATCATTTTCATTTTAGCCATAGTGAGATCATTACAACAACTCCATTTTAAACAAAAATTAATGAAATCCATCTTCTTAAAAAGCGTATTGGTGATAAGCGTATTTTTTATGCATAACAATAAAGCTCAATCCTTATCCATAAACGACTACATTAAGTTTTACAATGAAGTAGCTCCCAAACTGAATACAATTACCACTAATAAAACACAATTCTATGGGCAGAAATTTTCCAAATTCAACACTGAACTCATTAATAAAAATATAAATATTGTAAGTTTAGGATATGGAAGCAAAACAGATATTGGGATTAAGAATTATATTTTAAGATTATATTTTTGTGATTCTAATATGGATAAACCAGCATTAGATAACAGCTATCAAATTCCCGTGATTTGGATCACCTTTGAAGATGAAATTCCTCCTCAAATTAAAAATATGGTAAAGCAATATCATGGGGAATGGAACAACAATTTTTCTCAGTTTTTCTCAAATATGAAAATAGAAAAGATTGAGTTTGGAGGACTCAATGGGTATAACAGTTATGATTGGTCTGCTAAATAATCTATTCTAAAAGGAAAAGATTTACTATTTTCAAAAAAATATTTCAAATGATTGGTTCTGCCACAGACAGGTAAAGCCAATCATTTTGATTTTAAGCTACTTTAAGGCACTTATCACTATTACACCACACTCATTAAAACTCGGTAAGACACCGCCAGAATAGCTTAAAAACAGTTTTTGCACCATAGATTCCAGAATAGGAAACCAACTCTCAGTAGTACAGAAAGAATCATGTATCTTCAATGGTGGTATAGTGTCTTAAAAAAGTATCATCATAACCTTATTCAATGTTTTCAAAAATTTCAAATTTTGTATAACAATATCCACAGATTGTCTTACCAAATAAATAGTTGATGATTACTCTGAGTGATTCCACTTCAAACTTATCAATATAATAACTAAGCCACTGGTAATTCTTTTCCGAAATGATTGCTTTGGAATATTCTGCTTTTGAGAGTACTGCAGGTTCAACAGAAAACTTTTCCTGATCTTTTACGAAAACAGGGTCTTCTTTATATTGAACAAGCCTATCATTTTCATTCCATAAAGTTAAGGATTCACCACAGCTTGGACAGGTGCATATATATTCTTCATTCTCACTGTATCGCCATAAAACAGATGATACCTCAAATATTCTATTGGAAACAGCTAAAGCAGTCAGAAAGTGCCTTTTATCATATTCGTCTTTTTTCAGGATATCCAATTCCAGCAGAACAGCTATCTGATTTAATTTACCAAAGGAATTATTAAATGTATTCTTTATTTCTACAATCTTTTCCGGATCACATTTACTATCCAAAAAAATAAAATCCATTTCTTCATCACCGCCATATTCTGAAAACATTGCCATTGTATAAAGAAAAGTCTCCAATTTAAATTCATGGTCTTCTGTTTTCTCAATCAACTCTATAAGATAAGGAAAGACTGCAAATGTTACTTCATACAAACTCATCTGATGGCTTATGTACTCAGTAGTGATTTCAATCATCAGATCGATATCAAATGTTTCAGATAGCTTTTGGAGCAATTCAGGGATCTCTTCTGAATTATTAAATGCACTGCTTAATTTCTTCCATTGTGATATCTCCGTAAGTGGTAGCATAAATATTATTTAAATTTTTGAAAAGACCTAAAAATCAGTTCACAACACCCACTATGAACCAGAGTCGGGGTCTTTACAATAAAAGTATCAAATTTTCGGAAGATTCTATCTTTTATAATATATCAATCCTCTATTGAGCTATTATAAAAACTTTACTCTTTACTATTTGAATACAGATTATGTCATATGAATTAAATATGAAATACAATAATTCTCTTTATATAGATTTAATATATAAAAAATCTATATTTTGTATAAAAATACTGATATTTCTCAATATTTTTTACAAAATAAATGTTTATATTATCATCAGAACATACTCATTTCGGTTAAAATTATTTATCTAACAAACTACAAATTAAAGTGTTAAATAAAGTTAACATATCATAAAATAACCAGCAATCATGCTCAGTCTTCGACGTTTACAAAATTGCTTAAAAAAGATTTAATACTTAATTAAAAAATAAAGTTTCATCTTTGCAGCCTTAAAATCAAACACGCTAGTTTATTTCATGAGCATTATTTTAAAAAAGCGACTTCTTATAGCGCTTGTATTACCAACGGCCGCCTTGTATTATGGGCAGAGTACGAAGGATTCTTTAGAAAAATCTAAATCTATTGATGAGGTGATGTTGGTAGGTAGAAACCTTTCCCAAACAGCCAAAGAGAGAAAAACACCTGTTGCAGTTTCCAACATTAAGGCAGCTGAAATTCAGGAGAAACTAGGAAACAGAGAATTCCCTGAAATTATGAAGTCTACCCCTTCAGTATACGTTACTAAAGTAGGTGGCGGATTTGGAGACAGTAGAATTAACATGAGAGGTTTTGATGGTGCCAATATTGCGGTAATCATCAACGGGCAGCCTGTTAATGATATGCAAGGAGGTACCGTTTACTGGTCTAACTGGACTGGACTAGCAGATATTGCAAGCTCTATTCAGATTCAGAGAGGTTTGGGAGCTTCTAAATTTGTAGTTCCTTCTGTTGGGGGAACAATCAATATTGTGACCAAAGCTACCGATTCTGAGCAGAAAGCAATGATTAAGGCTGAAGCTGGTAACGACAATTACTCAAAGCTTTCAGCGATGTACTCTTCGGGGTTGAAAAACAAATGGGCAACTACCGTATTACTTTCCCGTTGGCAAGGCGATGGTTATATCAACGGAACTAAAGGTGAAGGATATTCATGGTTTTTCTCTACAGGATTTAAGCCTAATGAAAAACACGCGTTCAATTTCATTGCAACGGGGGCACCACAGGTACACGATACAAGAAGATCTTCAGCAACCGGAGCTAATGTAGCAACTTTGCAGCAGTTCGAAACGTATGGAAGAAGATACAATCCACAAACAGGAATGCTGAATGGTTCTCAATTTAATTTAGCACCAAACTTCTACCATAAGCCAATTGCTTCATTAAACTGGGATTGGAATATTAATGACAACCTGAAATTATCCACCGTTGTTTACGGCTCTTGGGGACGTGGCGGCGGCGGTACCGGACTTAATGGCTCCATTGTAAACGGCAACAAAGATGTCATGAACTTCACAAACTCTGGCCCAGGTGGAGATGGCACCATTAATTGGGATATGATTTATCGTTACAACAGAGGAGGTGCAGTAACAGATTATAACGGAAATACTTTCCAAAAATCAGGTTTTGTTGCTCCTACCGGCTCCCCTGCTGATTATAATGGACAAAATGTAGCTACTTTAAACGGAACCAGCGGTATCGTTAGAAAGCAAAGTATTAATGCTCATGACTGGTACGGAGTAATTGCTGATCTTAATTATAAAAAGAATAACTGGACATTTAACGGAGGAATAGACCTTAAGACTTACAAAGGAGCTCTTTATGATATTACTACTGATCTGCTAGGATCTGATGCCTTATTTGTTAAAAGTACAGTAAATGCTCCAAACGGGTATTATGTTGACCGTACAGTAAAACCGGAACCATTAACGAAGACAGGTAATACTCAAAAAGTATCTATCTATAACGAAGGTCTTGTAAAATGGGCTGGTATCTATGGAATGGTTGAATATAGTTCTGAAAAACTAAGTGCATCTGTTCAGGCATCCGTTTCTGAGCAGTATTACAAGAGAAGAGACTATATGTTGTATACTCCTGGTAACCAAGAAACCAAATGGTATCACAAAACAGGTTATATTGTAAAAGGAGGAGCTAACTATAATATTGATGATCATCATAATGTATTTTTCAATGCAGGAGTTATTTCGAGACAGCCGTTATTTAATGCTCTCTTTCCTTCTAACCAGAATATCTACAATGATGCGAAGAATGAAAGAATTTTCTCTTTAGAGTTAGGATATGGCTTCAAATCCCGTTATATAGATGTTAACATCAATGCGTACAGAACGCAGTGGGATGACAGATTCATTTCAAGAACATTCAATGCAGGAGCTGCAGATGTTGCTAAATTCTCTCAATTAAAACTTGGAAACGCTTATTTCTATAATGCTCTGAACGTTGGACAACTTCACCAGGGTGTTGAATTGGAAGCGAAAGCAAGACCTTTTGCTAACCTTAGACTAAGAGGGATGGTTTCATTTGGAAACTGGAAATACAAAGGAAATGCTAACTTCAACATTCTTGATGTTCAAAGCAACCAAGAAGTGGCTGGAACAACAGGGATGATCAATATTAAAGATCTGAAAGTTGGAGATGCTGCCCAAACAACAGCAAGCTTAGGAGTTGATTATAACATTACCAAAGCATTCAGTGTTGATGCAAACTGGGAATATTATGACAAATTATATGCGCAGTTCAACCCTATCAACTTCCTTACAGAGGCTGACAGAGAAAGAGGAATTGTAAAATTACCAAGCTACAACCTATTTGATGTGGGTGCTAGTTACAAATTTGAAATCGGTCAGAAAAAATCATTAACATTAAGAGCGAACGTTTACAACTTGTTCAACAAATATTATATTTCTGAACTAAGTTCTAATATCCACGCTACTGATAAAATTGGTTCTGGTCCGGATAAAGGAAAAACATACCAGGAAGCTGGTAGAGTTTACCAGGGTATTGCAGATGCCAATACAGGTTTCTTAGGATTCGGAAGAACGTGGTCTGTGGCTGCGACTTTCAGATTCTAATGATGCCATTGAATATAAAACATGAACCCGTCACTTTTGACGGGTTCTTTTCTTTTAGATGTTGTTACACTCTCCTATTTTGTAAAGAAATAAGTGATAAATTAGACAAGACGAAAAACCATTTCTATTGTAATGGACAAAGAAACTATATATTATATTGTAACCTATTTCAGTAATCTGATGACTCATGATGAAAAATCAGCATTAAGACACCACATATACACTTATAAAACCTCTACCAATTCTCAATTAAGAAAAATATTGACAGATAAAGGCTGGTTAAATACTGATCATAAAATCATTACCTTACTCCAAAATGGTTTTGATGAATTTGAGCGCAATACAGCACAACGAATATTAGCTGAAACTCCAGAAAAAGTATTTTTCAATACCTGTCCTCAATGTAATAAACTGGCCCGAACTCCTTATGCAAAGCAATGCCGATATTGCCAATACAGTTGGCATAATCTGATGGCCAAATTTAAAATCGACAGTGTTTTCCAGCTTACCAACAGAAGTTTTTATCTGCTTGGGGAAATTGTAGAAGGAGAAATACATCCAGGCCAATTGATGGATTTAACAACTGTAGGACTTCACAAAAAAATTAAAATTGAATCTATTGAATTGGGCAACAAACCAAATAACGGAAAGCCATGGAATGGTATTGGACTTGGAACCAATGAACTCACAGAAGAAGATAAACTATATTTAAAACAACAATCTTCTCTTCATCCCATAATCAATATCATTACTGCTCAACCAATTTAACACTTAAATCCATATCAATCAGATAAGCAAGATGTTCATGCATTTTTTCTGTGAAATGAAGCTCAGCATTCATGATCTTACCGGTTGATTTTTCAAAATTGTATTTGGTTTTGACACTGAATTCAAACTGGTCAATAGAAAATTCCTTCTCATTTTCATAAAGCTTTTTGATATGACTTTTAATGAGTTCTTCCCGGTTGTTCAGCACGGAATGAAATTCTACAAGAAGGGTGTTGTTTTCTTCTTCAAGTTTCACCAGTTTTAGCTGATAGCTATACTCTACTCCCTGCATTAATCTGGAGCGAATACTCAACGAGCTGGATAGAAAGCTGTAATATTCATTAGGTGGAAATATAAGACTGTAAACCTCCGGTAACAGAAGAATATACTGTAGGTTCTTCTTCAATTCTCCTTCAAAACTTTTCAGTCCTTTTTCATAATTGGTAACAAATTTAATCTGATCTTTTTCTTCCGGGAAAACAGCTGGTAGCTTGTTTTCCTTCCATTCTTCCCAGCTTTTCCAAAGCTCATCTTTATTCTCAACAGAAAGTATCTTCCCATCGGAATTTCGTTTGATATAAAGATTACGCGAAATATCTGCAAGGGCAAGACTTTGCAGTAAAAAAGGCTTCATTGTATGATTGTCTGTATCTCCTGTGATTTGCAGAAGCTTTATCCTGTTGTAAATAAGATCTGATTCTTTCTGCTGGTCAAGAAACAGTTCAGATGAGGTTTTTAAAGAAATTGGGGGATTTTCCTTACCCATCAGAAAGGTATTCTCCACATTCAGGGTATATTCCTGCGAGAATTTTTCAAGTTGAAGAAGAGGAATATTTTCCCCAAAAAAGAAATTTGAAATACTCATTACTTTATTTTGACTCCTGTACCGTTTAATTAATGACTTGTTCTAAAGCTTTTTTGATCCAAAACTGCCGGGAGCTGATTAAAAAGATTCTGATAGTCCAATAATGACTCATAGTCTAAATAATCTTTAGGAGCATCCAACCAATGTTTGGATAAATCTGCAGTTCCGAATTGTTCGATGAGTACTGTTTTATCATTTTCTTTTACAAATTCCTTCAAAAAAACATTGTCTTTCTTTTTATTTGAATAGAATAAGAGTGTTTTTCCCAGATCACCATACCAAGAAATTTGTTTAAAAAAAATTTTATTGTTATTATATACCTCAAGATCTCCTTTAACTATCTCACCTTTAGAAAAGATTATCATTAGATTATGCTTAAGTATATTATTATCGTAAAAATTTAATTTTATACTCATAGAATCAATGGTAACTTGACAATAAGGTTTTTCATATTTATAATAGTTAATACTATATTCAAGTTCATTTTCAAAAGCATATCTAGCCCACTCATCTGGGGTATATTTTAAAAACTTCTTTGGAACATTCTGGCTAAACTCCGTTGATAAATGAACTTCTAATGTAGTTTGTTCATCCATTATCTTTTCCATAAGTCCGTTATACTTCGAAAATTCTGTTTTATACATTACGAAAAATTGGTTTTTATATATTTCGTCCACTCTTCCTCAATTACCGGATCGTTATTTTCTTCATCAACAAAATTATAGTTGCTATAAAAATTATCGAGCTTCATAATTAAAGAAACCTGATAATTAAACCATTGGTGATATTCATCAGATTCTTCCCATAATTCTCTTACTTCTGAATGCTCTTTAAAGAAAAGGATCTTTTTGGAGGCTTTTATAACCATTTGAGCTAATAGAATCGTATCTAAAGATTCCAACTGCGGCAAAATGTAGTCTGTGGAAATCAGTTTCAAACGACCACTCAGTGCTTCAAGTATTGCTAACGTAATAAAGCTCTCTTCGTCATCTATAAAATCATCTTCATCCAAAATTTTGGTGAGATAAGGAATCACTAATTCTTTATCCGGAGATTCCTTCAGTTCTGCAAACCAATCTGCAGCAGTATCATTTTCGAAGTTCTTATATCCCCAAGCCCCCATAATTATATTTTAAAATTAATGTTCATAGAATCTGGCTAAATCAAATCCCATTTCCTTAGATAATTCATAATAACTTATATTTGGATCTAAATTCAAGTCTCTATAAACTTTATCTCTTAATTCAGGAAAATTTCTTAAATCCATTTCTTTAAAACTATCGCTATAATGCTCTCCAGAAACCAAATCTTCACGTCCTTGTAAATGAACACACTCATTAGCCAATACTTCAGGATATTCTGCACTCCAGCTAATTTCAAAATCATTAATATCCTTGTATTGAGTTTTAATATGAAGTTCTCCTCTTAACAACTGAATACTTCCATAAGCATCTCCAATAATTTCAGGAAATTCAACAGATTGATAATCTATTTTTAAATGCCCTGCCTTTCCCCATTTTAATCTATTCGCTTTTGAATCAATCCTATAAATAAAAACCCCATCTATTAATGTTTCCAAATGTTCAGGAAGATCCGGTTTATCATATATTCCTTTATACATTCTTATTAACTGACATTCTTCATAGACATCAAAGTATGATTCTTCATCTTGTTCAATAGAGGGTGTAAAATATTGTTTTTCAACATCGAACAGAATTTGCCCGAAAATAAACTTATCAGACTCTTCAAGTTGTAAATAAAATAGATCTCCTTGATTTAATTTTTCTTTTTTCATATTTTTTAATTACGGACATTTAATAAACTTACTAAAATAATTAAATTTCCTTTTTGATACTGCATTTATTTTATTTCGTATTTCGGCGCCAGGTTTCAAAACTTTAGTGCCGTTTTGTAATATATGATACTGTTCCCTCGTTGCTGTTTGAAAAGCATTCCAGTTTCCTTTTTCCAATACTTTAATTCCATATCTTTTAGGGTCTAAACCTTTTTCAAGGAGATGTTGAGACAGTCTTTTGCCTTCTGTTTGTATACTTTTTCCAACATAAACAGTTTGTTTCGTTTTTTTATCAACAATACCGTAGATTTTTGTGGGTTTAGGGGTGAGATCATGAAAAACTGAATTTGGATAAGACTTTCCGTTATGCACCAGAATATCAAGTGAAGACACAAAATAATTATGTACTTCGTCAACTTCAAGATTATAGGTTTTGAAATTTCCAACAATTTTTTCGGTCTTTTCTACAATAATAGATTTTCCGGTGGCATCCATCAACAGATTTCCGCTTTCAATATCTTCTGCATTAATCCAGTCAGAATGCGTTACTGACCAGAACCTGTGGGCTGATGTACTTTCAATGATTTCATCTCCAATATACAGTCTGCAAAGACTTTCCGTATGATTTACATACACTCCGGTAACCTGTTTTAAGACTTCCGTATGTTTATCCTGATCAAAAGCTGTAACATAGTCTCCTACTGAAATTGTTTCAATAGCTGCATAACCATTATTTTCATCAATTTTCACTAAAGTTCCGGCAGGGAAACAATGTTTAAGTTTCGCGAGGTCATCCCAAGTTTTTGCAACAAGTTCAGCAGCTTCATCAGCCATTTTACTTAAGCATTTTCCACTGTTATGCACTAGAACCCCTGAATTCCCTACAAAATAATTATGCCAGTGGTCTACCTCAAAATTATAGACTTTCTGAGGGGTATAATTGAATTCTGTCTTTTGTATAATACCTTCTTGCTGGTCACGCAAAAGAATTTTATCTCCTTCTTTCAATTCTGAAGCATCCGTCCATTCACCATTGGTATAAAAAGGATGGGTAGCCGTTGTTTCAATAACTTCAGCTTCCGTATAAATACTAATCGTATGATCACTTTCATTGGTGATTAAATCAATCACCGGCTGAAGGGCTACGGTATCTGTATCTTCATCATAAGCCCAGACCATATCTCCAATGCGGATGTCTTCAATATTTTTAATTCCATGTTCAGTATGAACAGGTGTTCCAGCCGGAAAACAAGCAAAAACACAGGTTTTAAGAAGCTTTTTAGCGATATCGTCTACACTTTTCTTTAAGGCTTCTTTGCTCAGTTTTTTAAGTGCTGCTTTTCCCATCTGTTGCAATGCTTCTTTAGAGATGGCTTTTGCACCGGCTTTGATAGCGCCTTTCACTCCGGCTTTTGCACCCTGCATGGCTACCGTTCCGGTTCCAAAAGAAACCACTCCTACCGCAATGGAAGCTACATCCCAGATTAAAAATCCGGCATTCATGGCAGCTCCCCAGCCATCACCGGTCTGTATATCATTAATAAGATCACGGCCGCTCCCCCAAACGGGGATCATCCCTTCTACAAAGCCCGCTTCCCCTACACTGTCTCCATGTCCGCTGTCATCAAGTTCGCGTTGTGCCTGATCCTGCATATCTTTTACTTCCTGAGCAGCATCGTCCGGAAGAGGAACCTGTCCGCTCGTCATAAATTCTATCTTTCCACCCACAGGACATCGACAGGTACTTTTCCCTATCAAAGATCTGATTCCGTTAATTTTTACCTGCCAGGTATCCTGCCAGGTCATGGGAACGGTGGCTGGTGCACAAGGACCACCACTGACTTTGCATACCTTAAAGGATGGAATATTAATCAGAGGAGCAGCATCTTGATTGGTAGCCACAAGACAGCCATGGATCTTCACCTTTGTATTGAACGTAGGTTTAAAGAAATCCGGGGCAGCTCCCTGATCACACATCATCAGCGCATTGAGGGTTATGTATTCTAACTCATCCATGATTTCTGTTTTAGAATTACATAATATTGGTATCTCCGGAAGACATTACAGCGCTTGGCCCACCTTTAATTGTAAGTGGAGAATCTGTGCTAATATTCATCGCTCCTCCTTTACTTGAAAGTCCGAGTGCACCGGTAAGTGCAGTAATATCAATGATTCCTTTTCCTGCTGATGCCATAATTCCTGCTTCAGATATGGTAATAGAATTATCTCCTACCTTCAGAGTGATACTTGTTTTTCCATCAAGGGTAATATTTCCGCCGGCGTCCATTTTTAATAAGGATTGTGGTGGAGCATCTTTCTTACCCCCAACGTTGATTACATTGGTACTTCCTGCATTTACGGTATGATTGCTATTGGCGTTAGTGGTTGCATTTCCGGTTCCGTCAAAATTCATATTGGCACCACCCTGATCTTTAAGATTCATAGATCCGGCACCATTGTCATATTTCAATTCTGCACCGCTTCTGCCGCTGAAACTCATGATATTATTTCCTGTACCGCCACCAGCTCCAATTCCGCCATGATACATTCCGCCCATGACAAAAGGACGGTCCGGATGAAGGTGTACAAAGTTCACAATCACTTGATCTCCCACTTCGGGAATAGACATAAAGCCACGGTTCTTGCCTACTTTTTCGCTGCTGCCGGCATCTGGTGACATCACACGGATAAATTCCGTTGTATCCTGCCCACTCTGCCAATCAAGCTGGACCTGTACACGGCCTTGGTTTTCAGGATCTGTGTTGGAAATTACTTTCCCAAACTGAGGTTCTGCCACCGGAACAGTAAATTCCGGTCTTGGAATAAATCCGGTATCAGCAGCTATTGCCTGAAAAGATCCATCGTAATATCCACGGGCATCCACCTGGTGGGTTACCTCTATCAGCATAAGCTTGGTAAAATATCCGGTATCGTTAGTATCTGATTTACGCATTTCTATATCTGCAATACAGCCCGGATAAAGGAATGGTACAGTTGTATTTCCTGAAGTCACAAAAACTTCTGAAGCCTTGCTTCCCGCAGCACCTTTCTGTGAGGCATCAATATCCATAAAAGAAACAGCCTTAATGGGTGCAACGCGTAAAGACGGCGTCTGAAAAGTCTTTTCTGAGATTTCATAGGCACGCTTGGCGATATCTGAAGTATGGTTAATTTTTGAACTTCCGCCTTTAAATTTCTCATTTTTGCTGCTGTTGTATCCATAGAATGATGGATTAACATGCTGGGCTCTCATTTTAATTTTAACGTCCGTGAGATTACTTCCATAGGTCAGCATCACAGGTTTTTCCTGTGGAGGCAGCTGTCCGAAATGCAGTACTTCCCCGTCATAAAAGAATTGCTCCCCGTAAGCTTCTGCGATTCTTGCCAGATAATTATAATGAGTTTCTTCGTATTGACAACTGTAAGATACATTTCCCTGACGGGCGTCTACCCTGAAATCATATTTTCCTTGCCCCAGCCCTTCTTTAATGACTTCATTAGCAATACTGTTCAAACTCATGGGCTGTACTCCTCCAAAACTTTGAATATGAGGAGCTGCATCCAAAAGGATGGTTGGACTGAATCCTGATAATATAAGATTTCCCAGGCTTCCTTTTTCCTGACTGAATCCGACTTCTGTGATGACCCCCACAAAATTTCGTTCAGCCCCACCCTCTACATCTTTATACTTGAATACTACTGTAATCCTTTTCCCAAGAAAATTCTGTACTTCTTCAAGATTATGATTTTCTGCACTCCCCAAAGTATCATGCGCCAGAATGAGTTCAAACTCATGATGTTTGGTAGTGCTTTGGGTGAGGTTAAAGTGTTTGAAATATTTTATCGGCTTGCCTTCCACATGAATATCAAGTTTTACAACGCGATTGATTCCCGCAATGGCACTTTCCGGAATACTATCTGCATTAAATATTCTTGATGTAGGCTGCTTTGCCCATAGTTTTTCTTTAATAATGGATGGCTCATTCGGCAGCAAAGGCTGATTCAGGAATTGTTTGCCTGTATTCACCACATTCACTGCATTATTCACTTTGGAAGCAACTTTCTTTACTTCTTTCATTTTTTTTATTCTCCTGGATTTTGTTTCCAAGACCTGTCTTGTCTGAATCTATTTCCGGTTTGGGAAGATTATTCTGTTCCTGAAACATGATATCTGTTTTTGGTGTATGACTTCATTGGATATTCAACCTTTGCAGGTAAGACCCTTTCACTCTATTTACAATCTGTAGCCTGCACGGCCTCTAGAACAGGCTTACTTGACGATCGATCTGAGATGGGTTCGGTTGGAATTACTAAGAAATAATTCCACATTAAGTACCTGACAGTACTTTTTTAAAGGAGTGATTTTTAAAATTTTCCATAAGTTTTTTCGGTGATTTTGGTAATGCAATATATAACCTTAAATATTCACGTCAAAATGAATTACCTATTATTTGAAAAATTGTAGTAGAACTACGACAATGAATTTTTAAAAGTCTTTCTATTAAAGCTTTTTATGTCTTTACCAAACAAAACACCCATGTTACTTTCAGATAATCAGCAACATGGGTGTTAATTTATTTATAGTGTGATCTATTATTTATTTCACAGCTTTTTCATAGCAATTAAATATTCCTTTACGAAAACGGACTGTTCCAACCAGCTCATATCCTTTTTTAGTATACACAATATTAGCGGTATTATTCAAAGAAAAAGCATCAAAACGTATAGATTGATATTGGTTTTGAACCGCAAAATCTTCTGCATAGCGAATCATTTTGCTCGATATCCCTTTTCCTTGTGCTGTAGGCTTTACATACAAACGATGAATCACAATAAATGGTGTAGGAGTAGTCCAGTTCAGATCATTATATTCTTCATCACATAATTCATTAAGGGCCATATAAGCCAGTACTTTTCCTTGTTCTTCAAAAACAAACCCTTCTCCTTTTTCAATATCCTCTGTAAGAACCTTTATGTTAGGATATTCCTGATCCCATTGGTCAATTCCTTGATTCAACATGTCTGCTTTTACTTCTTCAAGTACCTGAGCGGCCTGAAAAACATCCTCATGAACTGCTTTTCTAATCATTGTCATTGTTTTATAGTTTTGTTTTATATTATACAAATGTCTATTTTGAATTTTTAAGCTGTAAAGCTCTTTGGTATGAAGACTGATTGGCAATCTTCTCTTCTGCTTCATTAATAGCTGCCAACAGGTTATTCTTATTATCAGAAATATCTCCTAATACCTTCGCCATGAGTTCCCATACCGGTTTCATTTTCTCAATAAGCTCTTTTCCTTTAAGGGTGAGCTTAAATAATCTTTTACGTTCATCTTGTTTGTCTTTTTCCCACTGTATCAATTCCAATTTTTCAAGCTCTTTGAGTAAGGTTATTGTGGAGGGATGAGTATACCCTATTTCATTGGCAATTTCTACTACACTTGCTCCTTCTTTTTTGTAGATCGTAAAGATTACCGGGAACCATTTCAGCTCAAAGTCAATTCCAAAAGATTTATAGATAAGAGCACCGTCTTTTCTCAGCTGTTCACTGAGACGGTGAAGTCTTGTAGATAAGGCAAGAATTCCTGCTTCGTTAATAACATTCATGTTCAGTCAATATGTAAGTGATAAAAAATATCATCAGCACTCATTAATGGAAAACCTTCCGGAAGGGTTTCTTTTTCGATTTTTGTAAAATCATTCCTTTCATAAAAACGCTGGGCTGCTCTCAATACTGTTATAGTACCCAAATATAAGTCCTCAATACCATTTTCACGACAGAAAGCAATTAAAGTATCCAATAAGATTTGAGCAATATTCAGTTCTCTGCCTCTGAATTCTTTTTTCACGAACATTTTTCTAAGCGCTCCTCTCCTTTCTCCAAACTTCACTAACGCGATAGAGCCTACCAGCTCTCCATCTATAAAAGCTCCCCAAAAATTCCCACCACCTTCGTAATAAAAACTTTCTATCTGTTTCAGATCAGGCTGATCTTCTGCAGTAATAGGGATATTAAACTCTTTTTGCTGAATGGTTAAAATCAAATCAATAAGCTGTTCCGAATAAGCATTTCCTATAGGCTGAATTTGTAATTTCATAGTGTTTTCATTTTAAAGTATAAAACTACGTAGTTAAATACATACATGCAAATTATATTTTTCAAAAAATTTTAAACACTGTTTTTAATCAGCAAATCAGCTGTTTATTTATCTAATTTTTAATCAAAAAATATAAATAAGACTTTTATTATATTGTGATATTTAAGTAATTTTCGACATCAATAAGCTAATAACCTGATCACTGAAATGAAAATAGAAAACTTAAAACCATTTAACGGACAGCATTGCGAAACCACAGCAACAGGAACTCTATTACTCCAACTAGGAATTGAACTTTCCGAGCCCATGCTTTTCGGGTTGGGTGAAGGCCTTGGCTTTATCTATTGGAATATGAAAACTATGGATTTCCCATTCATTGGCGGGCGGGTAAAACCTGATATCCTTACTCAAAATATAGTCAGAAACCTAAATTTGGAATTAATGGTTAAAGAAACTTCTTCTCCCCAAAAAGCCTGGACTTCTGTAAAAGAACTTCTTGATAAAGGACAAGCTGTTGGATTAAAGATGGATTGCTACCATCTGGAATATTTTTCAAACCCATTTCATTTTGCAGGCCATTATACTGCTATTTATGGGTATGATGATCAAAATGCTTTTCTCATAGATACAAGACAGCAAGGCGGCCAGGTACAAACGTCTTTAGAAAGCCTGGCTTTGGCCAGGGCTGAAAAAGGGCCTATGGCATCTAAAAATCTTTATTATACCATAAAGAAAACAAACCAAAAATTCAATCTGAAAAAGGCAATACTAACAGCAATCAGAAATAATACTAATGAATATCTAAATCCACCCATTACAAATATTTCTTACAAAGGGATTTTGAAAACAAGTACTGAAATTGTCAAATGGTTTCATACCAGTAAAGATATTGAAAGTGAATTTGGACTTTCAGCAATGATGATGGAAAAAGCAGGAACTGGAGGAGCCTTGTTTAGAAATCTGTATCGGGATTTTTTGAAAGAAAGCTATGAATTGCTTAATATTAATCAACTCCAAACAGGATATGAAGCATTTTCAGAAATTGCAGAAAACTGGACTGCCGTGTCTCAGTTATTTGAAAAAGTGAGCGAGACAAAGGATTTTAAATACGTCCAGGAAGCATCAGAAATTTTAAAAACAATATCGGATAAAGAAAAAAAGGCTATGAAAGTATTAGCAACACTCCACTGACAAGAGCAATCAAAAGATCTGAGATCACTTATAATAAGACTCTTTATAACTCTTTTTGCCTTTGAACTTAGCTCTTTATAATGTACAATAAATCCGTCATTTTGTAATTTTTATATTAAAATTCATAAAAAAATGAATAAAATTAATAACAACAAATAAAAACAGACTGTTTTGTATTAAAAATGCAATAAAAAAGTTAAAACAATGCCATATTCGTAAAATATATTTCTATTGTATGTGAATAATTTATATTTTTACATAACTAATTTAAAACAACATATTTATGAAAAATCTAAAACTATTCGCTATCGCATTCGGAATGCTATCTCTTTCTTCATGTAACAGAAATGAGGAGGAGCAAAATTCTCAACAGCCTAACCAGGAAAACCAAGCAAAGCATTCATTAGGAGCCGTACTGGTGGATGAGGGCACTTATAATTCGTATGCTAAAGCTGATATAGAAGCCTTAACATTGAAATTTAAAGGTAAATCAGCCAAAGCAGTAGCAGCTTCTATTCCATCAAGCTATATTATTCCAAACACACCTCAAATAGTAGATCAAGGACAGGAAGGTTCATGTGTTGCCTTTGCTACCGCTTATGCTGCTTCCAGTATTCTGGAATATAATTTTAAAGGGGTTACTAATCCAAGAAGCCCGGAATATGTATATAATCAAATAAAAATAAACGGCTGTCCTAATGGAACTTATGTATCCCTTGGATTAGATTTAATTAAAAACCAAGGGGTTTGCAGCTGGAATGAAATGCCATATACAGATGCAGAGTGCTCTACACAGCCAAATGCTACTCAAAAAAGTGCTGCAAGTACACATAAATTTACAACTTGGGCCACTGTGGACAAAACAGACATCAATAATGTAAAGACACTCTTAAGTATGAATTTACCCATAGTCATTGCAATTACGGTAGATGGGAGTTTTGATAGTTTAAGCTCTGCAAACAAGTGGATATGGAAAAGTCATTCCGGGACTGTAAGAGGAGGGCATGCCATTTGTGTGGTGGGTTATGACGATACTAAACAAGCCTTTAAGGTACAAAATTCATGGGGTAAAACATGGGGCGACAATGGATTTTTCTGGATAGACTATGCATTCTTTGCAAAGACTACAAAGGGTGCTATTAATGAATCTTATGTAGCATATGTTCAATAAAAAGGGAATGATAAAAAATTAAAATTGTGGCTGGAATAAATTCCGGCCATTTTTTTGTCTTTTAAATCCGAACACATCACTTTTTTTAGATTCATATATAGCTATTGAATTTTCCACTAAATTCTCTATTATAACTTTGGGTCTTTGTAAATAAAAAACGTGTGCCATTCCTGACACACGTTTTATAATTTGTACAAAATACCGTTTATTTCCAGCCTCCGCCCAAAGCCTGATACAACTCAACGGCAGCCTTCATTTTGTTATATCTTGCATTAGAAATATTCAGTTCCGCATTCAATGAATTAACACTGGCATTCAGAACTTCAAGATAGTTGGCCATCCCATAATTTACCAATTCCTGAGAATATTCTACAGAATTTTTGTAGGCATTCAGTTCTTTTTCCTTTAGCTGAATAAATGAATCCTGAACAGAGAACACTCTGATGGCATCAGAAACTTCTTTTCCGGCCGTAAGCACTGTCTTTCTGAAGTTCAGATAAGCCGTTTCCTGATTGGCAAGACTTACGTCATAGTTGGTTCTGATGGTTCTCTTGTTCAAAATAGGCTGAGCTAATCCCGCCACCACATTCGCAAACAATGAGTTTACATTGAACAGGTGATCGATATCTACAGACTGAAGTCCTCCGGTTCCTGTAAGCTTTAATGTTGGATAAAACTGAGCTTTTGCAGCATTAGTCAACTCAAATGCATTCATTAAGCTGTATTCTGCTCTCATTACATCCGGACGGTTAGCCAGTAACTGAGCAGGATATCCTAGTTTCAAGTCGATAGGAAGACTCTGTCCTTCCAGAGTAGATCTTTCAATCGTATGAGAAGGCTCGCCCATTAAAAGACTCATGGTATTTTCAAGCAATTGAATCTGAGTATCAATGTCAATCAATAAAGATTTTGCATTGAAAACCAGGGCTTCACTCTGTTGTACAGCAACCTCTGTAAGGGTTCCGGAGGCCTTTAATGCTTTTGTTGTTTCCAGATTCTTCTCACGAATTGCAATTGTTTCTGTAATAATCTTTTTCTGAGCATCAAAAGTCAATAATTGATAATAAGCAGAGGCAATAGAGGCAACAAGTCCGCTTTTTACAGCCTTATGAGCAGCAACAGTACCTAAATATGTTGCTAATTGCGCTTTTTCCTGCGCTTTCATTTTCCCCCATAGGTCTGCTTCCCAACCCAAACTGGCTGTTATGTCGAACTGATTGACATAACGTCTTTCTCCAATGATCTGCCCAAACTGAGTATTAAGAGACTGTGTCTGGAAAGTATAATTGGGGCCTACCGAAAGTGTTGGCGCATAGGCAGCCTTACTTTGCTTCAGATAAGCTTCTGCAGAATTAATGCTTTGCAACGCAATTCGGATGTCCAGATTGTTATCTAATGCCTTTGAAATATGTCCCTGAAGTACCGGATCTGTAAAGATTTCCTTCCAAGAGATATTGGCAACACTAGCACTGTCTGAAGGAAGCATATCTGTACGGAAAAGCTTTTCATCAACAACGTTCTTCGGCCTTTCGTATTCCTTTCTGGCCATACAGGACGTGATGGCTCCCAGCATAATCGCTGAGAAAGTTATTCCTTTTATGATGTTTATTAAACTCTTCATTGTTTAAAATTAGAAGTTAGAAATCAGAGGTTAGAAACTGAACATTAAATTTCTAAGTTCAGTTTCCAGCTTCTCTAATTAATTTTTACTCGGCTAAATTGATGTCTTCTTTCTTAAGAGGTTTGATCTTTTCCTGTATGGTTTCAAAAATTACATACAATACCGGAATTACGAATAATCCTAAGATGGTTCCTATCAACAATCCTATTGCTGCACCAGTTGCAATGGATCTGTTACCTACAGCGCCAATTCCGCTTGCTAGCACCAACGGCAATAAACCGAAGATAAAGGCGAATGATGTCATTAAAATAGGTCTCACCCTCGCTTTAGCAGCATTGATTGCAGACATTACAATCGTTTCACCATGATGCCTTCTCTGAACAGCAAATTCTACGATAAGGATGGCGTTTTTCGCCAATAGTCCCACCAGCATGATCAGGGCAATCTGGAAATAAATATTATTCTCCAATCCCATAATCTTCTGTCCGAAGTAAGCTCCCATTACCCCAAGAGGAAGAGAAATAATAACGATCAGTGGAAGGATATAACTTTCATACTGTGCAGAAAGGATAAAGTAAACGAAGATCAAACTTAGTCCGAAAATCAGAAGTGTTTGAGATCCTGAATTTAATTCTTCTCTGGTCAGACCTGTAAATTCTACCGCATAGTTTTGATTCAGAGTTTCATCAGCCACCTGCTGTACTGCAGCAATCGCATCCCCGGAGCTGTATCCGTCGGAGTTTGCTCCTGTTACCTTCACTGAAGTAAACAGGTTATAACGGCTTACAGATTGTGGCCCGTAGGCTTTTGTCAATGTTACAAACTGTGAAATCGGAGACATGATACCTGATCCTGTTCTTACATAGAGCTGGTTCAGATTTTCAATATTCTTTCTGTTCTCAGGAAGAGCCTGAACCATAACCCTGAACTGCTTTCCATACTTGGTAAAGTCAGCAGTATAAATACCACCAATATACCCCTGCATAGTCGCTAAAATATCATTTACAGAAACCCCAAGCTGTTTAGCTAACGGAACATTAATCTCCATCTGATACTGAGGATATTTGGTATTGAATGATGTTTGGGCAAATTGAATTTCTGGTCTCTGCATCAGCTTACCGATGAATTCATTGGTTTTATTATCCAAATCAGCATAGTCGCCACCAGATTTATCCAGCAATACCATTTCAAAACCTGCACTGTTACCAAATCCTGGTACACTTGGCGGTTGAAAGAATACAACTTTAGCATCAGGAACAGATCCTACTATTCCAAATAGTTTCTTCGTAATGTCTTCAGACGTTTGTCCACCTGCTTTTCTTTCTTCAAATGGCTTCAGTTTAACAAAGGCAAGACCGTTGTTACTACCGTTTCCGGATAAGAAACCTCTACCTGTAGAAATAGTAACATTTTGCACTCCCGGAACTTTCATAGCTTTAGCCTGAAGAGTTTTCAAAGCATTGTAGGTTCTTTCCATAGAGGCTCCCGGAGGAAGCTGAACATCTGTAAAGATAATTCCTCTATCTTCTGTAGGTACAAACCCTTTCTTCATACTGCTGCTTGCCCAGAATAAAATAGCTCCTGTAACCGCAAAAATAATCAGCGTTACCCATTTATGTCTTAAAAGGAAAACAAATCCTCTTCCGTAACGTTCAGTAGTTGTTTTAAAAGCAATATTGAACTTATAGAAAAATTTCTGTAACAAGTTTAGGTTCTGATACTCTTCATGATGCTCTGCGTGAGGTTTTAAGAATAATGAACATAAAACCGGACTCAACGTTAATGCATTAATTGCAGAAATGATGATGGCAATGATCAGTGTAATACCAAACTGTTGATAGAATACACCTGTAGGACCGGTAATGAAGGTTACCGGGATAAATACAGCTGCCATTACCAAAGTAATAGAAATAATAGCCCCCGTAATTTCATCCATTGCTTCTACAGTAGCTTTTTTCGCATCTGAAATACCATGCTCCATCTTCGCATGGACAGCCTCGACGACCACAATGGCATCATCCACTACAATACCAATGGCAAGTACCAATGCAAATAAGGTTAAGAGGTTCAATGAATATCCGAAGAGATTCAGGAAAAAGAACGCTCCTACAATAGATACCGGTACCGCAATGGCTGGAATCAGAGTAGATCTGAAATCCTGAAGGAAAATATATACTACAATAAATACCAGAATAAAGGCTTCAATCAGGGTATGTACTACCTTTTCAATAGAAGCCTCCAGGAATTCGTTGGTATCAAAGTTAAAAGTATACTTGATTCCCTGTGGAAAAGTTCCCTCTGCAGATTTCAGATAAGTTTTGATATTTTTAATAATCTCCTGTGCGTTGGATCCCGGAGTCTGGAAGATCCCCATACTGATGGAAGGATTGTTTCCGTTTTCCCCGATACCTGTGTAAGACTGGCCTGCCAGTTCTACTTTGGCAACATCTTTCAGCATCAGGTTTTGTCCGTTAGCAAGAGCTTTAATGATGATATTATCGTACTGTTCTTTATCGTTAAATTTACCTACATATTTGATAATGTATTCAAAAGAACTTCCACTGTTTTGTCCTATGGAACCTGCTGCAGCTTCTCTACTCTGCTCGTTGATCGCATTGGTAACATCTGTAGGAGTTACTCCATAGGCAGCCATTTTTGCAGGATCCAGCCAGATTCTCATCGAGTAGTTTTTACCTCCGAAAACGTTGGCATCCCCTACACCATTTACTCTTTTTAAGTTGGGAATAATATTAATATTCAAAAAGTTCTGAAGATATACGTCATCAAGATCTTTATTTTCAGAGTAGAAAGACATATACATCAGGGCACTGGTCTGCTGCTTCTGGGTTACCACCCCTGAACGTGTTACTTCAGACGGCAGAAGCGGTGTTGCTCTGGCCACACGGTTCTGTACGTTTACTGCCGCAATATCCGGGTCTATTCCTTGTTTGAAGAAAACCTGGATCTGGGCGGAACCATCGTTCCCGGCACTGGAAGTAATATAATCCATTCCTTCTACCCCATTGATCTGTTCTTCCAAAGGTACTACTACACTTTTCATCACCGTTTCAGCATTGGCTCCCGTATAGTTGGCGGAAACACTCACTGTAGGCGGTGCAATATCCGGATACTGTGTAACCGGTAACGAGATCAGCCCTAGCACACCGAGAATCACAATCAAAATTGAAATTACGGTAGATAAAACCGGTCTGTTAATAAAGTTTTTTATCATTAGAATTTCGGTTTTATAGATTGAACAAGACTATCCATTTTGATTGGTTTCGGCTTCACGGCTGTTCCCGGCTTCAGACCTCCGATTCCGGCTGCAATAACTTTTTCACCTTTATTAACTCCTGATTTGATAAGGGCTAAATTGTCAATTCTATCAATAACATTTACGACAACATTTCTGGCAGTATCTCCTTTTTCTACTTTGTATACGTAAACAATACCTTGTTGTTCGTAAGTAGCACTTTCCGGAACTACCAATACATTGTCATACTGCTGAGGGAATCTGATGGTTCCACTGTTACCATTGCTTAACAATTTTTGAGCATTGGGGAATGCAACTCTGAACTGAATGGTTCCTGTTGTTGGATCAATCTGACCTGTGATAGCTTCAATTCTTCCTTTTTCAGGATAAAGGCTTCCGTTGGCTAACTGAAGCTCTACCATGGGTAAGTTTTTGATTTTTTCAGGCATAGAAGCACCGGGAGCTTTTTCAAGGAAATTGAAATATTCTTTTTCATTCATTGCAAAGTAGGCAAAGATCTCAGAAGTATCAGAAATCGTTGTTAACGGTGTCTGATCAGAGGGTCCTACCAAACTTCCTACCTTTAACGGTAGTCTTCCAATCACCCCTGAAATAGGAGCGCGAATGATGGAATACTCGATATTCGCTTCTACTCCTTTATAATTGGCTTCAGCTTGTCTTTTTGCAGCATGAGCCTGAGCCAACTGTGCCTGTGCCTGTGCCAATTGAGCCTGAGCTGACTGTAGCTGTACGTTACTGATAATATTTTTCTGAACCAGTGGTTTTAGTTTGTTCACTTCTACCTGTGCAGCGTTTACAGAGGCCTGTGCAGCAGCAATATTAGATTCAGCTGCTCCGATTCCAGCTTTGGAAGCGGCAGCATTTTCGGTAAGGATATTGGTTTCCAGACGGAACAAAGGCTGTCCTTTGGTAACATATTGTCCTTCATCTACCAGTAACTGGGTAATATATCCCTGTATTTTAGCACGTACATCATTGTTTACTCTACCCTGAATGGTAGCCGGAAACGTCTGATAACCTACTATATTTTTTGACTCCACAGAAACAACAGGATACGGCTTGGCACCATCCTGTTTTGGAGCTTCTTTTTTGCAGGCTGTGAGAGAAAGCGCTGCAATCGAAAGTATAACTAGCTTATTATTCATTTTATAGTTTATTAAGAGATTCCTGAATATTTTCTATATTTTTATTTAAGAGTGCTTTGTAAACTTCTATTCTTTCGTTGTATCCATCGTCTTTACTTTTTTTAAAATTGTTTAAATCATCTAATAGTTTTAATTCGTCCCGCATTTTCTGGACAATTTTTTCAAATCGAATTTTCTTGTACTCATCATTGATGAAAAAATACCGTTTCCGTTCATCCATCTTGTTATGATCTACGATAAGCTGTGCATTCAATAGTAGTGAAATACTTGTGGAAACAGAACTTTTGCTCGCAGAGAGCACTTCAACAAACTCGTCAAAAGTAATTCCTACTTTCTCATAATCGAAAAGAAGGTAGGAATAGATTTTTGAGGCTAAAGGGGGTAGGTTGAAAATGGTGCCGTAGAACTTTACGGCATCCTGAAAAATCTTTTCATCAATTTCTATACTTTGGTGCATAATATAAAAATTTGAACAAATGTAAAAATTAGTTCAGAACCAAACGAACAAAGCTGATAGAGATTATAAATACTAGGCGTTTTAAAAATTCAATGAAAGTTGATTTAACTTTTTGCTTAAATTATAATCTTCTCAAAAGCTTTCCTTAATCCGTCTGCCAAAACAACTTCTCCACAATAAGAATAACCTTTACTTTCAAGAATTTTAAGCATTGCAATATTATCGTAGTTTGTATCTACCTTAACACTCTGAATTCCATTAGCTCTGGTAAAATCTTCAATATGATCGAAAAGCTTTTTAGTCATTCCCTGTCCTGCAAACTTTTCATCAATAGCCACACGATGTACTACTACAAATTCTCCGTTGCTTAGCCATGCCCCTTCAATTTTACTGTATGCAGGTTCATCGTTAAGGATCAAAGCTGCATAAACCGCAATTTCTCCATCTACTGTAAGTACATATCCAAAACCTTTTGCAATATCGCTTTCTACTGTATCAAGATTGGGATAGCCATTCTGCCATTGTGTACTTCCGTCCTGTCTTCTTCTTTCAATGGATTGCTGGATGATTTTCCAAATAATGTCTCTGTCTTCAATTTCCGATTTTCTTAGTTTGATTTCTGGATTCATGTTGTTGATTTTGATAAAAAAAAACATAAAGTTTAAAGATTAAAAATGAGAACTATTCCCCGTTTGATCCTCTAAATTAAAGTCCGATTTTTATTAACGCAAGGGTTTATTTATATGGCTTAAAATTTTGAGGGACAAAGATTGCGACTTTGTCGTTGAATAAGCGAACGGCTATGCACTCGCTTAATGAGAATCAATTTCATTGATTCCTCCTTTGCCTCCTTAAAAACATAACATAAGGTTACTAAAACTTTGCGTCAAATTTAAATCTGCCCCATACAAACTTCTGGTTCTGATCATAGAACAATAGTTCTTCAAGTCATCTTTTAAACATTTATTTTTTTAATAATTTAACGATTGATTTAATTAAAAAACCGAAAACTAATTAGAAATTAATTTTCGGTTCGAAGTAGTAAAATTTAAAATTATGAAATTGTTTTATTAATTTTCATTTTGTTGAAGATAAGCATCAATAATTTCGAAAGCTTTCTTCTCATCATGCAGATCCACCATAACCTTTAGCGATGTTGCAGTAGGTGTTGTGGTAAATGTAAGATAGTTGTTTTCAACAGTGTTTGTAATTTGTGCGTCATCCAATTTAGACTTAACCAACTGAATTTCTGAAGGGTTATCACTTTCATAAACTGACACTCTCGTACTTCTTTCCATATTCTAATTGTTTGAGTATTTAAATGTACAATGTTTTTTTGAAAATTACAAATCTTTGTTTTTAAATTTTATTAATATTATTTTCAATTTTATCTAATGCTAATTGAATTTCTTCTTTGGTAACATTCAGATGTGGTCTGAAACGTAAAGACTGATCTCCACATGGAAGAATGATTAATCCATCATTGAATAATTCAGTCATCATCTTATTTCTGTCTGCTCCGGATGGAAGATCAATGGCACACATTAGTCCTCTTCCTCTTGCATTGGAAATTTTTGAAGGATACTTCTCTGCTAATGCTTTTAAGCTTTCCAATAAGAAATCTCCTACCACTCTTGCATTTTCTACAAGGTTTTCTTTTTCGATTACTTCCATTACCAATTGGAAACGAAGCATATCGATAAAGTTTCCTCCGAATGTAGAGTTGATTCTTGAGCTTTCTCTGAAAACGTTATTCGGAACTTCATCAAATTTTTCTTTGTTGGCTAATACTCCACAAACCTGAGCTTTTTTCCCGAAAGAAATGATATCCGGCTTAGCTGTAAAGTGTTGGAATGCCCACATTTTACCTGTAATGGCAATACCCGTCTGCACTTCGTCAAAAATGAGTAAGATTTCATTGTCATCACAGATTTTTCTTAATCCTAGTAAGAACTCATCTCTGAAGTGGTTGTCACCACCTTCTGCCTGAATAGGTTCAATGATGATACAAGCTACTTTATCAGGATTCATCAGAATGGCTTCTTCAATTTGAACTAAAGCTAATTGCTCATTCTTGATTGTTTCTGCCAAATTCTCCTCTGTAATCGGGAATGATAATTTTGGATTTAAGATTCTTGGCCACTTAAACATTGGGAAATATTGGTACTTCCTGGGATCTGAAGTGTTTGTTAAGCTTAGAGTATAACCACTTCTACCGTGGAAAGCCTGTTTGAAGTGGATACAGATTCCTGCTTCAGTATCAAGACCTTTTTCAAAGTTTTTGCGTGTTTTCCAGTCGAAGCAAGCTTTCATAGCATTTTCAACGCCTAAACTTCCTCCTTCAATAAAAAAAGCATACTGTAATTCTTCAGGAATAACTACTCTTTCGAACACTTCTAAAAAGTGAGCATATTCTTCTGAGTAAACGTCTGCCAATGTTGGTTTGTTGACAGCCATTCTTCCCAACCATTCTGATCTCTCTACAAGATACGGGTGGTTGTACCCGATGGAAGCTGATGCAAACATAGAGAACATATCCAGGTATTCTCTGTCTGTAAGTTTATCATAAAGCCATGATCCGTGAGATTTTTCAATATCCATCACGAAATCGAAACCGTCTGCCAAAACGTGTTTCCCAACTGTTTCTTTAACTTTATTTGCTTGTATATCTAATGTGTGTTCCATAATAAATTGTTGTGTGATTTAATAAGTGAATGATTAAACAATCAAAAGACTGAACATTTAATCATTCAGGTTATTAAGTTTTTTATAGTTTTTTGGATTGCTTTAAGCAAAGCTTTTATAAATCAAATTTAATTCCTTGTGCTAAAGGAAGTTGTGCGGTGTAATTTATAGTATTGGTTTGTCTTCTCATATAATACTTCCAGGCATCTGATCCTGACTCTCTTCCACCTCCGGTTTCTTTTTCGCCTCCGAAAGCTCCTCCGATTTCTGCACCAGAAGTACCAATATTGACATTCGCAATACCACAATCTGAACCTGCATGAGAAAGGAATAATTCTGCTTCTCTAAGGTTTTGAGTCATGATTGCAGAAGAAAGTCCCTGTGGAACATCATTCTGAATAGCGATGGCTTCTTCTAATGTTTTATATTTGATTAAGTATAAAATAGGGGCAAATGTTTCATGCTGAACAATCTCGTAAGAGTTTTTCACTTCAGCAACGCAAGGTTTCACATAGCATCCGGATTCGTAATCTTTTCCAGATAAAACACCACCTTCAACAACGAATTTTCCACCTTCTTTTTTACACTTTTTGATAGATTCCTGATATTGGTTTACCGCATCAACGTCAATAAGTGGTCCTACATGGTTGGTTTCGTCCAATGGATTTCCGATCTTCAATTGACCATAAGCTTTCACCAATCTTGTTTTTACTTCATCATACACGTCTTCGTGGATAATCAGCCTTCTTGTAGAAGTACATCTTTGTCCTGCAGTTCCTACCGCTCCGAAAACAGCTCCAATAATAGACATATTAAGATCTGCTTCTTTGGTAATGATGATAGCATTGTTACCTCCTAATTCAAGGATTGATTTCCCGAATCTTTCTGCTACTTTAGAAGAAACCATTCTTCCTACTCTTGTAGAACCTGTGAAAGATACCAAAGCTACTCTCTTATCATCAACTAGTTTCTGTCCAATTTCATGGTCTGCAACCAATACACTTGAAATTCCTTCTGAAAGATTGTTCTCTTTCAGAACCTCATTCATAATATTCTGGCAGGCAATGGCACAAAGCGGAGTTTTTTCTGATGGCTTCCAGATGGTAACATTACCACAAATCCATGCTAACGCGGTGTTCCAAGACCATACTGCTACCGGGAAGTTAAATGCAGTGATGATTCCCACTACCCCAAGCGGATGATATTGTTCATACATTCTGTGGCCAGGCCTTTCTGAGTGCATTGTGTATCCCTGAAGCTGTCTGGAAAGTCCTACTGCAAAATCACAGATATCAATCATTTCCTGTACTTCTCCAAGTCCTTCCTGCAAAGATTTACCCATTTCATAAGAAACCAGTTTTCCAAGATCGTCTTTATATTCTCTTAACTTTAAACCAAGCTGTCTTACGATTTCCCCTCTCTTAGGAGCCGGGATTAACCTGAATTCCTGAAATGCTTTTTGAGCTGTTTCAATAACTTTGTCATAATCACTTTCTCCGGAAGTCTTTACTTTTGCAATTAATTTTCCATCTGCAGGAGATACACTTTCTATCGTCTTTCCTGAAGCGAAATATTTACCGCCCACTGAAGTCCCTTTATTTTCTTCTTTAATACCAAGGTTTTTGAGTGTTTTTTCGATTCCGAAATCCTTTACTTTTTTTGACATAAAATCTTACTTTTCGTTCTCTCTAAAGATAAAAATATTATGCGAACCTCAAAACTTTAATTTTTTAATATGTTATTTATTTGGACTAATTATAAACATGCTTATCTTTGTACAGTAATCTTTTTGACAATCACCAATGGAAAATTCACAAGAAAATAACTCAAAGTTTAAAAAGTGGTTCAAGCGTGTGGGATGGGCAGGGTTTGCTTTCTTTACCATTAAAGGCTTGATTTGGCTCGTTATATTCTATTTTGGAGCAGACACTCTTCAAAGTTGTATAAAATAAAAAAGCAGAGAAAAAATTCTCTGCTTTCTTTTTAACATTATGGTTAATTAAATGTTTTTTTGATAAATAAAACTAAAAAAAATACAAAAACATTCATTTTTCAAAGTTCAATATCCTCCATTTTACTCTCTAACAATAGCCTTTTACAAGCTTCTCCTTTCTCCACTTTTGCTAACCAACTACTCTTTTTTCTTTCTTCCCGAACTGACAAGGCTTTGGTGCAGGAGATACTCTATCTGGCCATTCACACTTCTGAATTCATCATTGGCCCATTTTTCGAGGAGTTTATAGGTAGACTCATCTATCCTCAAGACAAAGGATTTTTTGCCTTTGTTTTCCGAAGTGTTCTGAGTTTTTTCTGATTTCATTATTCTTGTTTTTGATGCAAGATGCATGGTTATATTCCTGATTTATAATTTCAATAAATCCGGAATGCCTGATTGTTATGACTAGTTATACAGTGTTCCTGCATTCAACACTGGTGTTGCCGCTTTTTCACCACAAAGAACTACCATCAAGTTACTTACCATTGCGGCTTTTCTTTCATCATCAAGTTCAACGATATTTCCCTCAGAAAGTTTTTTCAGGGCAAGGTCTACCATTCCAACCGCTCCTTCTACTATTTTTGTTCTCGCTGCTACAATAGCAGTAGCCTGTTGTCTCTGAAGCATCGCTCCGGCAATTTCTGATGCGTACGCTAAATGTGAAATTCTGGCTTCCTGAATTACAATTCCGGCCTTTGAAAGACGATCTGTAAGTTCCTGTTCCAAAATAGAATTGATTTTATCCCCACCTTCTCTCAATGTAATAGGAGCATGATCATCTTCCAGATTATCATAAGGAAAACTCATGGCCAAATGACGTACTGCTGCTTCACTCTGCATTCTAACAAAGTCTGAATAACGTTCTACATCAAAAGCAGCTTTGTAAGTATCTCCTACTTTCCATACCATTACTACTGCAATTTCGATAGGATTCCCCATTTTATCATTTACCTTCAAAGTTTGTCCTTGCAAGTTTTCTGAACGCAATGACATTTTCTGAGATGAATATAATGGATTGATAAAGAATAATCCGTTATCTTTTACTGTTCCTACATACTTTCCGAAGAAGTTCAATACTCTTGAATGATTAGGCTGAATAATCATTAACCCTTTTAAGAAAAAGCAAGCAAGCAGAAAGCACAACATTGAAATAATAACGTATGTAATACTTTGATCTACCCCACTAATAAAAAAGTAAGCCGCAACAACAAAGAGTGCCAGACAGATCACTAATGTAATGTAACCCGACATAGGTTTTAATGTTTTTTCCATGATTGAATTTTTATTTTGATATTATTTTGATATCATAAAGTTAGCAGTAAATTTTGAATTGTGACTGATAAATTTTGTTTTTTTGACGAGAGCGGAATTCAGAATTCATGGAACAAGGTCTGTGATTGTAATTTTTCACAGTAATTATGAGCCGAGATCAAAAGATATAAACGCTATGTTCGCTAAGAATTTATGAATTACAATAAAAAAGATCGCAGAGGCGTTCCACCCAGCTAAGAGATATATCTTTGCTGAACGAAGTACTGCTGCGAAAGGAAAATGAAAAAGCCAGTATAATTAGCCTTGCTAACATAGCGTTAAATATAAATTTAACACTCCGAATTTTTTTTCAATTATATGATTGTAATGTTCAGAAAACAAAAATCAGACTTTGCTGAACAATAGGATTTATAAAACCACAGATGATACAGATTTTCACAGATGTTTGCTCTTTAATATTATTCAGAATCATTCTTCTTTTTTAAAATTATAATGCTTTTTCTATGCATAATCATCTGTGAAAATCTGTGAAAATCCGTGGTTAAAAATGTTTGATTTTTAGTTATTGATGTGCTGTTTAGCTTTAGTAAATTATAGCAATTCTCAATATGAATCTCAGAGAAAAGGAAATGTCTCATCTTTTTATTGAGGCACAAAAAAAATCCCGGAAGTGAATTCCGGGATTTTAAATTATATGTTTAAAAGATTATTTCTTTGTTAAAGCTTTAAACTTGAAATAAGATACAGCTGATAGGGTAATCATTGTAGCGATTCCGATGTATACCCAAGCTGGTACTGGTACCGGATCTCCTGCTGCATAAGAGTGAAGTCCGCTCAGGTAGTAATTCACCCCAAAATAGGTCATTACCATTGAACAGAAAGCAAACATTGTTGCAACGTGGAAAGCCCATCTGCTTCTTAATCCTGGAACTAATCTCATGTGTAAAACAAAAGCATAAACCATAATGGAAATGAAAGCCCATGTTTCTTTCGGGTCCCAGCTCCAGTATCTACCCCAAGATTCGTTGGCCCAGATCCCTCCAAGGAAGTTTCCTACTGTTAGGGCAAAAAGGCCTACGGTTAATGACATTTCAGAAACAATTACCAGTTCTTTCAATGTTGTATCGTGGTGAATTTTATAAGTGTCTTTGTTTGAGATAATATAGAATACTAAAGATAGTACAGCAATAATCATCGACAGGGCAAAGAAACCATAACTTGATGTAATAATCGCTACGTGAACAATCAACCAGTAAGATTTCAATACCGGAACAAGCGGTGTAATCTGTGGATCAAGTGCTGAACCTCCGTGCGCAAATCCCATCATGATAACTGCCACCATAAATCCTGATGCAGGAATCAAAGCATTTGAATTTCTATACAATGCAAAACCTGCAGAAATACCAACCCATGAGATGAAGATAATCGCTTCGTATCCATTACTCCAAGGTGCGTGTCCTGAAATATACCATCTTGCTACAAGACCCAGGAAGTGGCATATATATCCTATAGATCCAATACCGATGATTATTTTAATCGCTTTATTTAAACCTTTATTAGGTTTGAATAACTCAACAAAACCTAAAATCAAAAGAAGTCCTCCAATAATCGTATAGAAAATCAATAATTTGAAGTTGATATTCACGTTGTTCATAAATACTTCAAGATCTACTTTAGATTGGTCTGGAATTACTGCTTTCCCCCATTTCTTCTGATAGTCTGAAAGTTTTACCAGTTCAGCATCTGCTTGGCTCCAGTCTCCTGATTTTTGCGCCCCAATAACTGTTGAAAAATAAGGGCCCATTACCTGCTGAGATTCCATGTCCGGTTCGAATTTCTGATCCAACCATGAATGCCAAGTGTGGTTGGCATCATTTTTCACAGGAACGATTCTTAGGAACTGACCACTGAAAAACTCATTGAAGATCTGAACTCTTTCATTTAGCTTAATAACCTGCTTGTCATATTCTGACTGATCTGCCGGTTTTTTGGCGAAAGCTGCGTTGTAGTCTCTTTCCAGAATATAAGTTAGCATTCCTGTTTTCTTATCTACTGGGAATAGATTCAGTAAAGAAGTGTAACCTTCTTCATTGGCTTTTGTTTTTTCAAGAAGTGCTTTACCTCCTTTTTCATCAACCTTGATCAGAGGAACTGATGTCCAGCTTTCTGTATCTGTATTGATAGAAAGGAACCATTGGTTAGCATCCAGAGATTTTCCGTCTGTTCCTTTGAAGCTGTCATGCTTGTAAAGTTTTCTTAAAACCTCTAAAGCCTGTGTATTCATTGGAATAATTCGTCCTTCGAAGTTCTGAACCAAAAGGTAACCAAATTTCTCTGCGTGTTCTTTGCTGATTTTGTTTCTTGAAATAATTTCATCTGCAGAAATAGTTCTCATTTTCCCCATTGGAGAAGCTAATGAATTCTGTCTTATTTCACTGTCTTGATCTGATTTAGCTTCAGGAGCCGGTGCTGCGTGGGCATGCCCGTCACCTTCTACATGTACATGTTCTCTACTTCCGTCAGTAGTTCCATGGGTTTCAATTTTTTGAGCGTTAAGTCCTAAGCTTAAGAACAATAGAAGAACAACGGCTGCTTTCTTTTTATTAGCGTCTTTCAGCATTTTATTTAATTTCCAGAAGTGTGTTCCTTTCCAGAAGAAGATCACAAACATTCCTAAGAATAAAAGACCATATCCGATATAAGAAATTAGAGTTCCCCAATAATCGTGGTTTACAGACAATACCGTACCCATTCTGTCCGGATCAAAGCTTGACTGGAAGAAACGATATCCTTTATAGTTTAGAACGTGGTTCATATAGATTTTATAAGGGTTTTCTTTTCCTTCATCAACAATTTTTACGTGACTTTCATAAGCACTTGGAGAGTTACTTCCAGGATACGTTTCCATCACAAAATCATCTAATTTCAAGGCGAAAGGTGTGTTGTAAACCTTAGGTCCGAATCCAACCATGATGTTCAATCCATCCATAGTAACCTGCTTATAGGCATTTGGATTTCCTCTTTCAACAGAAAGATCAACCAATTGCTTTGTTTTTGGACCTTGAAGTTCAATCTGAAGCATATCCGGCACATTAGCATCTTTCTTTCTATCCCCTTCAATAGCCATCAGTTTTCCTTTTTTAAGACCTTCAGGAACTACTAATTTTAACTCATTGATGGTATATAAACTTCTCAATGCTAAAGGTTGGAATTCATCTTTTACAGTACTTCCGGTAGCCTGAGTTGCCATGGTCATGAAACTTGCATCTACTGGAGTTTTAATGAATAATTTACCCCCTTCGTTTTTGAATTCTACAGCACCATCAATGGCTCTATTGAAAGTTACCAAAGTTCCGTTGATTGATTTGGTATCTCCAGCTTTGATGTAAATGTTTTGTCTTCCTGTTGTTCCTGTTGAAACCAGGTGAAGATACTCAGTTCCGTTAGGTTCAGCCAATAAGCTGTCTTTTTTTCTTTGAATATATTCTTTTGCAAAGATCTTTACTTCTTTTCCGTGGAAATCATAAGTGGCGTTAAGATCTTTGTGTAGTGGAGACATCAAATAAGGAATATCCTGATAGTTAAGGACATCTCCTTTTTCCTCGATCTGGATTTTAAGGAAGTTTTTATCCGTTACAATTTCGTTGGATGTTTCCCCTTCTCTGATGTGCATCTGTCCCTCAAAACTGATGTATCTTGTGATGGCACCACCAATAAAGATGAAGATAAAGGCAAGGTGAAAAACTAAAACCGGCCATTTCTCTTTTTTCCACAGTCTGTATCTTCCGATATTTCCTATGAAGTTAATAATAAGCAGCACCATAATGAGTTCAAACCATTTGGCCTCATAAATTAATGCTTTTGCTGTAGGAGTTCCGTAGTCGTTTTCTAAGAACGTTGCATAGGCCATAGCGAATGCATAAACCAGTAACAATACAGCCATTGTCCTGGTTGAGATAATAATATCCTGGAGCTTCTTCATGTTTATATGTACTTGACATGCAAAAATAAGGATGATAAACCATAAAGAGCTGAAAAAAAGCTGTTTTTTGTCATTTTGATCCCCGTTTTCGTTATTTTGAATCGTTCTTAATAAGATTGGAGTTATTATGAAAAAATCAATTTTTAACACAGAAGAGATACGGATTAATAATACCTATAGCAACGATTGAAGACTTCTATTTCAGACTATTGCTTTTCATCTCAAAACTTCAGAAAAGAAGTTTGTTAAAAGCTCATTACTGATTTCAGGTTTATAAATAAATTCGTGTGAGCCCTTTTCTATAGTCTGAAAGATCCACCCTTTTGCCTTAGATTTATTTTGATTATAAATTTTCAGCACATCACCATAACCAAATACATAATCATCTTTTGCACTGATGGTATAGAGTGGATGATCTTTCGTAATATTTTCAAACGGAATAGCTCCAATATTTAATACAGGATTTGGAGCAAAAGCATAAAATGCTTTGAACGGAGTTTCTTTCTGAGATGCAAACCAAAATGTTGCAGTTCCGCCGTTGGAAATCCCCCCCAAATAGATTTTATTTTGATCTACGTTATATTTTTTCTCAACATCATTCAGGATTGTAAAAATATTTTCAAAAGCTTTTTGTTGATTCATCCACCCAAAATCTTTTTTAGCAAAAGGATAGACAATAATAGCATTAAAACGATCACCAACAGAAAAAATAGGTTCTTTTTTTACATCCGGATTCTGATAATAAAAATCATTAAGAGAATTTACACCTCCATGAAGAAAGAAAATAACTTTCACTGGCTTTGAAGATTTGTACCCTTTTGGAACGAAAACTATATAAGGAGCTTTAAAGCCCTCGGGTTCTGTAAAATACAAAGCAAATCCGAATGGCGCTTGATTAAAAGGAATGCTTCCCGTGATTTGGTTTTTAATAATCTCCTGATTCCACTCTTCTGTTTTCTGTTTCCTCCGTTTTTCTATTTGAGTCACCTTATTATCCAAGTCTGTTAAAAGCTGTTTAAACTCTATATTCTGACTAAGGTTTTTAAATCGTTCATTGGTTTGTAGGAAAGTTACTTCTTCTCTGTTTTTTCCAAGTCCGAGTTTAGCTCCTTTCTTAAGCCATTCAATGGCTATTTTCATATCATTACAGTTGGCGGCAGCAGAGGCAGCACTTACATAATCATAAATACCAATCTCAGATTGCAGGTTAAAAGCATCTTTAAAATTTGAAAGGGCAGTACAATATTCTTTTGCCTGTAAACTGACAGCAGCTTCTTTCATCAAATCTTCGTAAGACTGTGAAAATGCATTTGAGAAGTATAGCAGGCATGATAATAATATGGCTTTCATGATATTTTTATTTCAAAAATAAGTAATTATGTTCACAATTATTCTCATCTAACTTTACTTAAGAACAGCGAGTTATTCATTTATTTTTCCAACGAGATTCTTTTTCTGATCTTACTTAAAAACTCATGGGTAATTCCAAGATAAGAAGATACCTGCTGCTGGGTAATCTTCTGCTCAAGTCCGGGATATTTTTCCAGAAATTCAAGATAGCGTTTATCTGCTGTTTTACCGGTTAAAGAAAGAATTCTTCTTTGAAGCGCCACTGATGAACGTTGATTCATAATCCTGAAAAGCTTCTCAGTCTGAGGCATGGCTTCATAGAGTACCTCCTTATCTTTCTTTGAGATCATCAATACTTCACTATCCATAAGGGCTTCAATGTTTAAAATACTGGGAACATCATTAAGCAGACTATCAATATCCGTGATCCACCACCCTTCTACTGCAAAATATAAAGTCTGTTCAAATCCGTTTTCATTGAGATAATAGATTTTGAAACACCCATTCAGAACAAAACCTTCGAAAAGGCAATAATCTCCTTCTTTCAGAACAATCTCTTTCTTCCTAAAGCATTTCAATTGGAAAGGTGCAGAAAACTGCTTGAACTCTTCTTCAGAAAGATCAATATAGCGGCTGATATTTTTGTAAAGCAGATTGAACATGATATTATTTAACAAAAATAAAGATACCAATATTACTGATATCTTTATTCTTTAATATGCTGGTTAATTTTATTTCCCTTTTAAGAAATCCTGAGTATTTACGATATTGGTATAAAGACCACCCAATGCAGATATTCCTGCTAAAAAAGATCTTTGAATTTCGGATGCCTTTATTATCTGTCCATTGAGTTCCCTGTCTCTTGTTGCAGTAGCATCCCCAACAATAGTGTTATTGAATCCGAAATCAAAAGCTGCTCTTGTGGTAGATTCTACACAAACATCTGTCATCATTCCGGTAATCACCAAATTTTTAATGTTTTTTGATTGAAGGTAATTCAACAGTTCCGTCTCTCTGAAACTGTTAGGAAAATGTTTTTCAATCACTTTTTCATTAGGCAAAGGGGAAACCAAGGAATGGATTTCTGCTCCCAAAGTTCCCGGCAAGAAGAAAACAGCTCCTTCATTGGTTGAAATATGACGGATATGAATTACCGGAAGGTTGTTTTTCCTGAAATATTCCAAAACCTGCTGAGCATTCTTACCCGCTTGTTCTGCTCCCTCCAATGTCATTTTTCCCCCGGGGAAATAATCGTTCTGTACGTCGATAATTAATAATGCTGTATTTTCCATTTTTCTTTTTTGTTGTGCGTTAGTTGATACCAGTGATAATAAAAACAGGCATAAAGTCAAAGTGCTTTTCAAGATATTTTTCATTGCTTACATTTTATGGGACAAAATTATCAGGTCTAAAACTTCTAGCCTTTGAACTAGTTCAAAAAATACTTCCTGACTAAAAATTAAATTCCGAAGAAAAAACCTGACTTAAACATAGATTTCAAACTTAAGTTTCATGATTTTTTGGAAAAATTATAAAGAAATACAAATCAATTAATATAATTTAACGGCTCTGTATTTGGATAAACAAAAAAAATAACCCTATTTTTATTTCAGACAATATTTATAAGATAAAGTATTTTTAAATCAACTTAAAATAATCTCAGTAAAAAGTGGTATTACAAAATGTTTTTTGAAGAAAAAAGATTCTTTTTAGTATTGAAAAAACGTTAAATTTGCCTCATTGATATTTATGGATAAAAAGACACAAAAAAAACCGACTGAATCGCCTGAAAAAGGCAGAATTTTATCTAAGCCACGTATATTTTTCGGGCTTACTTTTATACTGTTCTCCGCTGTTCTTGCTTTATCGTTCATTTCCTATTTAATGAACTGGAAGGCAGACCAAAGCCAGGCAGGAACCATGCTGGACAAAAGTATAAAATCTTCAAACATTTTCGGTAAAGCCGGGGATTGGTTTGGAAACATTTTCATATTTGAAAGCATTGGTATAGCCTCATTTATTATAGCATTTTTATTTCTGGTTGTTGGAACTCTGATCCTTAAAAAGAAGACCTTCAAGCCATGGAAAACAATTGGTCATTCTCTGTTTTTCATTTGCTGGCTTCCTATTTTTATGGGAGCGCTTACCAAAGGACAAGGCGTTCTTGGAGGTGTTTACGGATACCAGGTGATGGATTACTTAAATGCAATTATCGGCTCCGTAGGATTATGGACTGTATTAGCCGCAAGTATTCTTTTATATTTCATTCTTGAATTTAATCTTCGCCCAAGCTCTATCAAGGCAAAACTAAGTAAGATCAACGAAAATACTATTGGAAAAGTAAAATCAATGATGCCTGATTCTGATGAGGACTTTGAATCTGATGAAGAATTAAAAGAAGAAATTGATGAAACAGAAATCGAAGAAAAAGCAGCTCCGAATGTTACCGTAAGTGACATCACCAACTCTACATCTAATGGCTCCATCAATAAGATTAAAGAACCGGAACCTGTAAATACTCCAAAAGGATTCCCTGAAGTTCCGGCAACAAGTACTATTGAGACAATCACTACTCCTAATCATACTTCATTTGATAATGAGCCGCAACAGGTTGCTCAACCTGTAAGCTTAAATCTTTCTACAAAACCAACAATTCCGGTTTCAAGCCCGGAAGATGCTTTTGATATGAACCCTGCTATTTCTATTCCTGTTCCTACTCCGGCTCCTGTTATTCCTGTAACACCTGCGCCTGCACAGGAAAACATTAAGTTTAACGTAGAAGTAGCTCCGGTAATTGATGTTTTGGATGATTCTGACAAAAAATCTCAGGAGCTTGTTGAAAAACATGGTTTGTATGATCATAAATTAGATCTGGCTAATTTCCAAATGCCCCCTGTTGAGTTGTTAAAAGATTATGGTAACGAGGAAATTTCCATCAACAAAGAAGAATTAGAAGAAAATAAAAACAAAATTGTTGGACTTCTGAAGAACTTCAACGTAGGAATTGCAGAGATTAAAGCAACCATCGGTCCAACAGTTACTTTATACGAGATTGTACCGGAAGCTGGAATTCGTGTTGCTGCCATTAAAAAGCTACAAGATGATATCGCATTGAACCTTTCTGCATTGGGAATCAGAATTATTGCTCCAATGCCAGGAAAAGGAACCATTGGTATTGAAGTACCAAGAAAAAATCCCACAATGGTTTCTATGCGTTCCGTAATTGCTTCTCATAAATTCCAGAATACGGATATGGATCTTCCGGTGGTTTTCGGAAAAACGATTTCCAACGAGATCTTTATGGCTGACCTTTCAAAAATGCCTCACTTATTGATGGCGGGAGCAACAGGACAGGGTAAGTCTGTCGGGATTAATGCAATTCTTACTTCCCTACTCTACAAGAAGCACCCAAGCGAACTGAAATTCGTAATGGTTGACCCTAAAAAAGTGGAACTTTCTCTATATTCAAAAATTGAAAGACATTATTTAGCGAAATTACCAGACGCCGAAGAAGCCATCATCACAGATACCAATAAAGTAATCAATACTCTGAACTCTCTGTGTATTGAAATGGATACAAGATATGATCTTCTGAAGAATGCTTTCTGTAAAAACCTTAAAGAATACAACAAGAAGTTTGCGGAAAGAAAATTAAATCCTGAAAACGGACATCGCTTCCTTCCATATATTGTATTGGTAGTAGACGAGTTTGCAGACTTAATTATGACTGCCGGAAAAGAAGTTGAATTACCGATTGCCAGATTGGCACAGCTTGCAAGAGCTGTAGGTATCCACCTAATTGTTGCAACTCAGAGACCATCCGTAAATGTAATCACAGGTATGATTAAAGCCAACTTCCCGGCAAGAGCTGCCTTTAGAGTAATTTCCAGTGTGGATTCAAGAACGATCCTTGATTCTCCGGGAGCAGATCAATTGATTGGTAAAGGAGATATGCTTTATTTCAACGGTAATGAGATCTTAAGACTTCAGTGTGCTTTTGTTGATACACCGGAAGTAGAAAGACTTGCAGAGTTCATTGGAGAACAAAAAGGATACTCATCTGCATTCCTTCTTCCGGAATATGTTTCAGAAGATGCGAACAGTTCTTCCGTAGGTGCTTTTGATCCTAATGAAAAAGATGCATTATTTGAAGATGCTGCAAGAATTATAGTTTCCACACAGCAGGGATCTACTTCAATGCTTCAAAGACAATTGAAACTGGGCTACAACAGAGCCGGAAGAATTATGGATCAGCTAGAAGCAAGCGGTATTGTAGGAGGCTTCAACGGAGCTAAGGCAAGAGAAGTTATCATTAGTGACCTTCATTCTTTGGAACAGTTCCTGGAAGATTTAAGAAGCTAATCAATCCTAAAAATTATTAATCCAAAAAATCAATCTCGGGCATATTTGTTTAAATATGCCCGAGTAATATAAATCATATTCAAAGAATAATCATGAAAATTTCAATACAACAAACCATTAAACTGGGACTTTTTGCATGTACACTTACATTATCTTCATGTGCCTTAAGATCCGTTCCTAGCGATTATACTTCTGTAAAACTAGATGTCATCGACAATAATACTTTGGGAAATGGCAAAGTTCTTATTTATAATGGTGCTGGAGCTCTTCATAAGATGGATAATACAGCAAGATTAAATATTGGACTTGACGGCAAATCTCTGGGACAGATCAGACCAAAAGAATATGTTATTGTTAATTTAGAAAATGGAAAACACGAGTTTACAGCACTCCATATAGATATGGTAAATATGAGAAGTAAGCATCCGGTTGAAATTAATGAACATACTAAAGTTATAAAAATTGAACCTACTATTACTTCTAATAAACTAACCACAACTAATATTCTGCCTGAGAACTTTGATAAGTATATTGAAAGGCCAGAGGTAAGATAAATGGTAAAACATCGTCTGTAATACAGACCGTGTTGAAAGTGTTTTTTTGGAACAGTTTTTGGAAGAACAGCATTAATAAAAGGAAAAGCTCTATTGCTTTAACCTTGAAAGTTTAAAATTATCTAAAGATTATTAAATAGAAAAAATGAAAAATATTATTTCAAAAGTTATATTGGGAAGTTTTGTTGTAGGTGCAGTAGGTATGGCGAATGCTCAGAAAATAGATGCAAAAGCTAAAAAGATATTGGATGATATTACAGCCAACTATAATTCTAAAAAGAATTCTTACTTCAAATTTTCTTTTGGAAGCGGACTGAACGGACAGGTTAACAAAACAGAGCCTGGTATCTATTATACAGCCGGAGATAAATACAAACTGAAGATCATGGATACAGAACAGATCTTCGATGGAAATAAAATCTACAACATCAATGCAGATGATATGGAAGTAACCATTGCAAAACCTAACGGAAACAGTGCCATGTTCTCCCCTATCAACTATCTTACTACTTACAGAAACGAGTACAATGTAACTTATAATGGTAAGAAAACAGTAAATGGTGTAAATGCAGATTTCATTAAGCTTACTCCGGTAAAAGCAAACGGAATTCAATTTGTGTACATTTTTGTAGACTCTGCGAAAAAGCAAATGGTAAAACTGGAACAGCACGGAAACAACAAAGATGTTGCAGTAATTGCGATTAAAGAGTACAAAGAGAATCAGGATTTGGATCCTAATATGTTCGTTTTCGACAAAAATAAGTTCAAAAACTACGTCATTACAGAGCTTTAAAAGTTGAAAATCAAAAAGGTAAATTCACCTTTTGATAAATTCACTTCAGAAAAAAATAACAAAATATAAAAGCCGCAAGTTTGCGGCTTTTTGATTAATTTTGGCACATGTTAAAAATACTAGACAAATATATTATAAAAACCTTCTTTGGACCGTTTTTCTTTATATTCAGCGTATTGTTTTTCATTTTCATTGTAAACATTATCTGGGTTCAATTAGGACAGTTTATGGGAAAAGGATTAAGCTACTGGCAGATCCTGAAGCTTCTTTTTTACCTTGGGGTGAACGTTATCAGTATGGTTCTTCCGCTCACAATTCTTCTGGCGAGTATCATGTCATTCGGAGAATTTGGAGAACGCTATGAGCTGGCCGCTATGAAAGCGGCAGGAATTCCCCTTACCCGAGTAATGGTTCCTCTGTTAGGAATTACTACGATTCTTGCCATCATGCTGTTTTTCTTCTCCAACAATATTATTCCGGATTTTCAGAGGAAGGCAAAGAATATGCTTTTTAATATTGCTCAAACAAAACCTGCGATTAACTTTACTCCCGGGCAGTTCATTGACCAAATCCCAGGATACATGGTGAAGTTCGACAAGATCTACGGAGAAAACGGAGAAAATATTGAAGGTGTTTTTGTTCATAAAAAAGCCAATACTTACGAAAACCAGCAGTCTGTTGTAGCTGAAAAAGGGAAGTTTGTACCGGCAACCAACAAGAACTTTCTAAAACTAATCCTTTATAATGGATATGTATTTGAAGATAATTTTGCAGGAAAAGGAGAAGATGTAAGAAGAAAACAGCCTGACCAGGCTATTAAGTTCGATACTCTGGTGAATCACTTTGACATTAGTGAACTCATCAACAAGGCCATCGAAAAAGAGCAGATTACGGATGATTATCGTTTCCAAACTTATAATGAACTTAATACAACCATTGCCGTTAGTAAAAAAGAAAATGCATTGTTCTTTAAAAGTGTAGGAAATGATGTTTTAAACCAAACCAATAGTGTAGTTGCTTATATGGATCAGTCTAACAAACCTAAAGTAACACCAAAAGCACAGATAAAAATGGATACTGTAAAAAGTGATAAAAAGCTGGAAATGATTTACAGTTCCTACAACAGACTTGAAAATCTGAAATCAACACTTGAGGTTAAAAAGAATGAGTTCAGCACCAATGTAAAATACTTCAGTAAGGTTGTTATTTACCAGCAGAGATACATCTCTTATTCGGTAACTTGTCTTATTTTCTTCCTGATTGGGTCAAGTTTGGGATCTATCATCAGAAAAGGAGGAATGGGACTTCCAGTAATTATAGCGATTGTTATCTTCATCATTTTCTATGTGATTAATGTTGGGGTGGAAAACATTGCTTGGAGTGGCAAAATGAACCCCTATTTAGCAGCATGGCTTCCTAATCTCATTCTATTTCCATTCGGAGTATGGATGACTTATAAAGCGCTTACAGATTCACAGTTGTTTGATGCAGAAAAATACAAAGTACTGTTCAAACCAATTACGAAAAGATTCTCAAAAAATAAAGAGCATAAGAGATATCAATAATTTCAAGAAATAGAAAGGCCCGGAAAATCCGGGCCTTTCTATTTCTTGAAAGATGGAAGCTGGAAGTTACTTATAGACATATCATCAAAGCTGATTGTTAAAACTATTGTAGACATCATTATAATTGAGTTTTATATCATTTAAAGATTATTCCATATATCACTTTTTATCTTTAAAACAAACTCCAATTACTCTGTAACCACAATTACCTCCAGCCTCCAGCTTCCCACTTCCTGACTATCTCAAAAAGACTATATTTGCAAAAAACTTTAACTCCATGAAAAAAACACTGGCTTTAAGCCTGTTTGCGCTGGTTTCCTTTAATGCTTATGCGCAAGAAGACAACAACACCGATTATGCATTAAGAGGTGATGAAATATATGGTTATATTATAGACAAAAGTGGTAAAAAAACCGAAGGGATCGTAAGACTGAACGGAGATGCCCTGTCCCCCTGGGATAACCAGAAGAAAGTAAAATTTATTGCCGCATCTGACATTGATAAGTCTAAAAAGAAACAGAAGTTCAAAACACTGGATACTGATGACATCAAAGAATATGTTGCTATTGATAATAACAATAGCGAAAGGCACTTCGAAAACATTAAGTATACCAATACCAAAGAAGGATTTAATACAGCAACAGGAGGCTTAAGTGGCAATATCAAAGCTTTCAACAATCTTACAAAAAGCACACAATTTGCCGAAATCGTAACAGACGGCAAGATTAAGGTATATAAATTATATGGTTATCCTACTACCTTTTCAGCCGGAACCAGCCAGATTGCCGCCGCCGATGCAGAAACCAAGAGAATGAGAGAAACTCCCTCTTATATTTACAGTAAAAAAGGTGGTAAAATTGAAGAACTTACCTTAGCCAAAGCCAAAATAATTATTGGAGACTGCAGCTATGCTAAAAGCAAAATGACCAGTGGTACTTATGCTTCCCTAAAAAATGATGAAAAGAAAAGATCCGGTCTTGGCAGACTGATTAAAAGCCAGATTGACGACGTGATGTCAAACATCCCGGAAATTGTAGAAGAAGTTATTATGGATTACAATGAAAACTGTAAATAAATTACTGAATATAAGAAAAGAGACTCCAGAATCTGAAGTCTCTTTTTTTTTTCGTTGAAAATCTATTTAACCTGAGTTCGGGATAAGACCTTTTTGTTTTTAGTAAGAAAGCCTGAAGCTGGGAGAGTGGAGTGAGTTGATGTTAAAAAAACACTTACAACCCTGTAATCTATTATTCCTTTAAAGACTGCTTCATCAAATTTTACGGCAACGTCAGAAATGGTAGCTCCGATAGTAACTTCCAGCCTCTCTCTTCCAGCTTATTATCCTTAATTTTATGATCCCGAACTCGGGTTATTTAATGAATGATTAAAATTGATAAACAAAAGCGTTAATATTCATTCCAGCACCTACTGAAGCAAATAGAACAACATCATTCTTTTTGATCTCGTGATCTTCTAATTCACCCTTTAAAATCATAGCAAGTAAAGAAGGAATAGTTGCAACACTGCTGTTACCCAGTTTATGAATCACCATAGGCATGATATGCTCCGGAGTCGGAGTATTATACAGCTGATAAAACCTGCTAACAATGGCTTCATCCATTTTTTCATTAGCCTGATGGATGATAATTTTATTTAATTCATGGATTGAGTACCCGCTACTATCCAGACATTTTTTCATGGCTTCAGGAACATGCAGAAGGGCAAATTCATAGATTTTCCTTCCATCCATTTTAATATATTTGGTATCCGGACAACGTTCATTGTTGTAAGACTTCCCGAAATATAAATAATCCTTTTCTGCAAAGGTATAGGAAGCGGACAAATGAGATTTAATTCCAGATTCGTCCTCTGAATTAGTTTCAAGAACAGCAGCGCCGGCGCCGTCTGCATAAATCATACTATCTCTGTCATGGATATCCACCACACGGGAAAGTGTTTCAGCTCCAATCACCAAACAACGCTTGGCAATCCCTGCCTTAATAAATGCATTCGCTTGTATTACCCCTTCAATCCATCCCGGGCATCCAAATAAAACATCGTAGGCAACACAGAAATTATTTCGTATTCCTAATAAATGCTTCACACGGGCTGCAAGACTCGGAACCGTATCAGATTGAACAGTTCCAAACTTAACATCTCCAAAATTATGGGCGAATATAATATAGTCTAATGTTTCAGGATCTATTCCTGCATTTTCTATGGCAGCCTGAGCCGCTTTAAGCCCCAAATCTGAAGTGACTTGTGTACTTTTGGCATATCTTCTTTCTTCAATGCCTGTAATTTTTTTTAGTTTCTCTGTGATAGAGGCATTATTGTCTTTTAATAAAATACCTTCCTCATTAAGGAAAATATGCTTGTCAAAAAATAAATTGGTAATTGTTTCAGATGGGATATAGTTCCCCACTCCAATAATTCTGGTCATCATCTTTATGCTGTTATCCTGTTCTATAGTACTTTCAGGAATAATCCGATAAATATAACGATAATACTTAGCAATATATTATAACAAACTGATAATTCTAATTAATTTATAAATAATATTATGCAAAAAAGAGGATTCCAAAAATGGAATCCTCTTTCTATATTTTCAAAAACTGAAAATTATACTTTCATAATTTCAGCTTCTTTTGTCTTAAGATGCTCATCACAAAGCTTCACATACTTATCTGTATACGTCTGGATTTCTTCTTCCACTCCTTTTACAACATCTTCAGAAACTCCCTCCAACTTTTTAAGCTCTTTCAAACCTTCCTGTCTTGCGTTTCTTACAACGATTTTTGTCTGCTCTGTTTCGCTTTTAGCCTGTTTTGCCAAATCTCTTCTTCTTTCCTCCGTTAAAGGTGGTACATTAAGAATGATATTTTCTCCATTGTTAGAAGGTGCAAAACCTAAATTAGAATTGATAATTGCTTTTTCAATAGCATTGATTGCTGTTCTGTCCCAAGGTTGAATAGAGATAGTCATTGCATCTGGAATAGAAACATTGGCAACCTGATTGATTGGAGTCATTGCTCCATAATATTCAACCATTACATCCTGAACCATTGATGTAGAAGCACGTCCTGCTCTGATTCTTTGAAATGCATGGTCAAGGTGTTTTACCGCTGCATCCATGTCCTGTTTTACAGATTCTAATATTAGATCTAATTCTTCCATTATTATAGTATAGTTTGATAAATTACACATTAATTAATACTCACTGTAAATTAAATAGTTAAACCTCATAAGCCTTCTGCTTTCAAGCTATTTTTTACTATTTTTTACTATTCAGTGGTGCAAAAATAATGATTGTTTTCGATATTTCACTAAGCTTATATTCTCTATTTTTGGGAAAACAGCTCTTTTTTACTATCAATCGTTACTTGTTTTTTGTCTTTTATTCATAGTTTTCTATGATCATGGATTAGAAATAAAGTATTTTCACCAGCTCAAAATTTATTCTTTCTATTTAAAAGAAAAGAATTGACACCTAAACAATTAAAGTAGAGATCACTGTATTTTTTTTCTTTCAACCCCTTATATTTACTATTCTCAATACAGTTAGATTTTACCTCACTTCGTTTTAATCCCTGAAAATATGTGAAGCATTACCCATATTTTTATTGAGAAACATCACAGATGCCTGGAGTAAATGTTACTCACAGCAACATGGCACGATCTGTAGATGTACGTAAGTACAGATTATTCAAGCCAAATTTTTCTTGATGACTACTATCCACAACCGCTATGACGGATGAAGAATAAATTTAAGGACAAATAAAAACCACTTGTCCTAGCTTTAATGGCCGTAACAAGTGGTTTATTTTTTATAGAAAATTAATTTCCGGCAAAAGATAAGAAATAAGGAGATATATTATAATCCTACCTTGTATTCTCTAATCTATGTTCTGCCTGATATCTGATTACAAATCAACTAGAGTCCCTACATTTTCCCCATCTACAATTTTCACTAAATTTCCATCTTTATTCATATCGAATACAATGATAGGTAATTTATTCTCGTGGCTCAAAGTAAAGGCAGTCATATCCATTACCTTAAGATTTTTCTCAAATACTTCGTCAAAAGACAATGAGTTATATTTTACCGCATCAGCATTCTTCTCAGGATCGCTGTCATAAATTCCGTCTACTCTTGTTCCTTTAAGAATTACATCTGCTCCAATTTCGATTGCTCTCAATGTTGCCGCTGTATCTGTTGTAAAATAAGGGTTACCTGTTCCTGCGCCGAAGATCACTACTCTACCTTTTTCAAGGTGTCTTACTGCTCTTCTTTTGATGAAAGGTTCAGCTACTTTATCCATTTCAATCGCAGACTGAAGCCTTGTCTTGATCCCAGCATCCTCCAATGCACCTTGTAATGCCATACCATTGATTACAGTAGCTAACATTCCCATGTAGTCTCCCTGTACTCTGTCCATTCCTTTCGCAGCCCCCGCAACACCACGGAAAATATTTCCTCCTCCAATGACGATCGCTACTTCACAGCCTTTTTCAACTACTTTTTTGATCTCTGCAGCATATTCCTGCAGTCTTTCGTTATCAATACCGTATTGTCTGTTCCCCATTAAGGCCTCACCACTAAGTTTTAGAAGGATTCTTTTATATTTCATCTTTTATTTTTAATAAGCTTTTATTAGAGTGGGTTTCCCCAAAATTTGATTTTGCAAATATAATCATTAAAAATATTGATAAAAGAAAAATATTTAATTAGAAATAATGTAAGAAATATTTTGAAAAGTACGAAAAAGGATTATTTTTGCATTAATTATAAATTGAGTTGAAGAAAATTATCATTTTTTCATTATTTCTATCAGGAATTGTTTCTTATGCACAAACAGGAACAAATGTGTATCCGTTCTTAAATGTACCTGTATCTGCAAGACAGGCAGCCTTGGGTGGAGATGCAATTTCGATAAGAGATTATGATGTTTCCTTTGCTATTGCAAACCCGGCCCTGTTAAACAAAGATTCAGATAAACAGCTTTCTGTAAACGCTACCGCTTATCTTGCCGACTCCAAATACGGAACCATTGCTTATGCCAAAGACTTTGAAAATGGTCACATGGCCACTATCAATGCCAGATATATGAGCTATGGAAGTATTCCGAGGACCGATGAAAGTGGTTTTCAGGATGGAGAGTATAAAGCCTCCGATGTTGCTATTGGTGCCGGATATGCTTACCAGTTTGAAGAAGACTGGACGATTGGTGGAGGATTAAATTTCGTTACCTCAAAAATAGATAATTATACTTCTTCCGCCATCTCAGGAACTGCCGGAATTACGTATCATAATAAAAAGAACAAAGAAGTTCTCTCTCTTGTATTGAGAAACTTCGGTTTCCAGCTGAAATCATTCAACGGAACCCGCGAAAATCTCCCATTCAGAGTGGATGTAGGATATACAAGAATATTGAAAAATTTCCCTCTTGCTATAACTATCACAGCACACGATCTTCAGCAATTTAATATTTCATCAGAATATAATAAGGATGGTCAGGAAGTGAAGGCAGGCAGAAAAATTGCAGATCATTTCTCTTTAGGGGCAGAATTATTTCCTGAAAAAAACTTTAATATCAGATTGGGATATAACGTAAAAAGAGGAAATGAGCTCGCTGTGGCAGATCAAAGAAACTTTTCAGGACTTTCCGGCGGATTCGGAATTAAAGTTTCAAGATTTCGTATAGATTATGCTCACATAAGATACCACAACTCTTCGAACGTCAATCAGATAGGAATTTCTATGGACCTTTCCAGCCACAGAGGAGAATAAAAAAATCTTAAATACCTCTTAAAATTTCTTATTAGTTCTTGATTTTCTAAAAAAAATCTTGAAATTTGCAGTATGAAAAAACCTGTAATAGCTATCGATGGGTACTCGTCTACCGGAAAAAGTTCTATCTCCAAAATCATTGCTGATAAGCTAGGACTTATTCATATGGATACAGGAGCGCTTTACAGAGGAGTTACCTGGTTTGCTCTGCAACATTGTCTGAATGAAGAAGGCGGGATTAATCTGAACACTTTATTTTCATCTTTAGATCAAATTCATCTTGAATTTAAAAATAATGATGGAACACTTGTTCTTTATCTTAATAATGTAGACATTTCTAAGGAAATCCGCACCCATGAAGTTTCTGATAATGTAAGCCTTGTAGCCAAGCAAAAAGAAGTGAGAGATTATTTGTTACAATCTCAACGTTCTATCGCAGAAAAAGGAGGTGTCATTATGGATGGACGTGACATAGGGACAGTAGTTCTGCCAAATGCGGACTATAAATTCTTTCTTACTGCCAGCATAGATGAAAGAACCAACAGAAGATTTCTGGAATTAAAAGGACTGGGAATTGAAGCAGATAAAGATCAGGTAAAGCAAAACCTCATTGAAAGAGACAAGATCGACAGTGAACGCGAAATAGCACCATTGAAGCAGGCTGATGACGCTACGGTAATTGATAACTCTGAGCTTACTAAAGAAGAAACCATAGAACTGATTCTTTCTTATATCGAAAAGATTTAACAATTTTTAATAAGCATACAGTCTCCTTTGGTACACAAATTGTAAGTTTTACTAGTGTAAAAACTAATCTATTATTAACTATTAAAAAACTTAAAATGTCTAAAAACGGAAAAAATACAGCAGGTATATTAGCGGGACTTCTTGCAGGTGCTGCAGCAGGTGTAATCTTAGGAATGTTATATGCACCGGAAGAAGGAAAAGAAACAAGAAAAAAAATCAGAAATAAAGCCAATGATCTGAAGGATCAGGCAAAAGACAAATACGGAGAGGTTTCTGAAAAGGTAAAAGATCAATATGGTAATATTTCTTCTACTTTTAAAGAAACAGCTAACAACGTAGCACATACTGTGAAAGACGGATATGACAAATACAAAGATCAGATTGTTTCTAAAACAGCAGATGTGGTAAAAGATGTAGAAGCAGAACTTAATGATCTTAAATCATAAGTAATTTATCTTTTTTAAGTAAATTACAGAAAGGAACTTTTGTGCGAAAGTTCCTTTTTTTGTAACTTTAAAAAAAAACAATGATAGAAACTATTAAAGAATACGCCTCAAAGAGAATAGACCTTCTGAAAATAGAAGCTACAGAAAAGTCTTCCCTTTCTGCCGGGCTCATTACCTACTTTGTAGTACTGCTTGTTGCTTTTGCTTTTTTTATTATCCTTTTCAATTTTGGAATCGCTTTTCTTATCGGTAAGGCTTTGGATAATTATTCCTACGGTTTCTTAATTGTTGCGGCATTTTATGCTGTAGTAATGGCTTTTGTCATTGCATTCAAAAACAAGATTGTAAATACTGTTGCAGATCAGGTTATTAAATTTTTAAATCATTCAAGCCATGAGTAGAAAATATGAAAGCATAGAAGAATTAAGAAGAAAGAAAAAACTGCTTCAAGGTGAAATCAATGATCTGGAAAACCTTCTTACTTTTAAAAATACCAAGGAAAGCCTTAGTGCATTTACCAATGGTTTAAGTGATCAATATCTCCAGGAAAAAGTAGATGAAGATGGAGATGAAAAAGTGGTTCTTAGAAAGGATGTCATTGCCAAGCAGCTTACTTCTGAAGTGAAAGACCTTCTGATCAGTAAAAATACAGCAGTAGGATTTGCCAGTACGGCCTTCAAGGGAAATATTGCGGATAGTATTATTAAATTGGGTGTTACAGCTATTGTCGGTAACTATGCCAAAAAGAATATGAAAAGTTCTAATTGGAAGAATAAACTGGTAGGAGCAGCCTTAATTTACCTCGCTCCTATTGCTCTGAAATATGTCAGAAAAAAATTGGAAGTATACCAGAAAAATAAAAGTGTTTCCAGTATGGAACAGCTTATTTAAGGAATTATGGCTTAGAAAATATATAATTATTCTCTAAGCCATAATTTTTTTATTTTGAAAATAATTGTCCTAAAATAATTCCGGCAGCCATTGATACATTTAGGCTTTCTGTAGACTGGGATTTTCCAAACCTTGGAATGGTGATGCATTTTTGCAATAATTTTTCTGTTTCCGGTCTCATTCCGTTTCCTTCATTTCCAAGAATCAGATTAATTTTTTCAGGCTTTTCAAATGTATAGATGTTTTCTCCATCCATATCTGTTCCGATATTTACATTTTCTGTTTTTGAAAGATACTCAACAAGATCTGTGTATACCATATTTACTCTCGTAAACGATCCCATTGTTGCCTGAATTACCTTTGGATTATAAACATCCACCGTATCTTCACTGCAGATAATCTGTTCTATCCCAAACCAATCTGCCAACCGGATAATGGTCCCCAAATTCCCCGGATCCTGTATTCCATCCAGAACAAGCTGTATTTTCTTATCAGCCCATGATTCTTCCTCTGCCAGATAGCACACGGCAACAGAATCTTTGGGGGTTTTAAGAAAGCTGATTTTTTTTAACTCATTTTCAGAGATATGGGTAATAGGGATATCAGTACGGTCCAATTTTTGCGGATCGGTTGATAATATTTCTTTAACTTTAAAGTTAGAATTGAAAAGTTCACAAATGATTTTATTACCTTCAACCAAAAACAAATTGTATTTTTGTCTGAACTTCTTTTTATCTAAAGATTGTAAAACTTTTATTGTATGAGCTGTAAGCATTATAAGAATTCTCCTCAAAAATATTATAAAATTATTTCATTTGCAACATTTGTTGGTCTCCTTTATGCTTGTAGTACCACAAAAAAAGTTCCAGATGGTGATTACCTGCTTACTAAGAATAATTTTGAATTCGAAGATAAGAAAGAATTTTTTGATGAAGAGCTGAAAGATTATGTTCAGCAGAAACCTAATAAGAAGCAAGTTCTTTTTATGCCATTGGGTCTTATGTTTTATAATATGGCCACTCCAAAATACGATACAATTCTTAATGAATATATGACCTATCCTCGTGAAATGAGAAATCAGAAACTGAGGGACTCTTTATTTATTAAGTATAATATGAAAAACAGTATTGGAAAAAACCTTTTCTTTGACCGTCTAATGCATACATGGGGTTCACCACCGGTTATTTTGGACCAGACCAGAAGTGAAAAAGGTG